>NZ_CAMXYE010000064.1 GCF_947253055.1 uncultured Arcanobacterium sp.
TTCTTGCTCATCCGGCTCCCCGCACAAATCAGAAATAGCCCGCACCGAAATAAAAGGTTTATGAAAAACTGCAGCTACTTGCGCTATTGCTTGTGATTCCATATCAGTGGCAATCGCTTCTGGGAAAGCTTGGCGCATATCTCCCACATTCTTTTCCGTAATGAAAGCATCAGAAGAAAGGATCATGCCCGCCCGCACTGGCGTGCCACCTTTTATAAAGTCATAATCCGCCTGCGGTGCCGCCGCATTATCGCGCACTATTTGCTGAGCATAAGCCAGTAATTTTTCCGCAGTGGCAAAACGTGCAGCTTGCCCCGGCACTTGCCCGCGTTCATAGCCAAATACAGTGCCATCTGCACCGGCATTTACATATTGCGTGCCCAGCACTACCTGACCTACCCGCGCATCTGGGCTCAATCCTCCCGCAGAGCCGATATTCACTATCACTTCTGGGTCGTAATTGCTGAGCGCCCAAGTAACTCCGGTAGCTGCCGACACCATGCCGACTCCAGTGACTACAAGTAAGAGGCGTACCCCATTTTTATTAGCCAAAGTAACTTCGCCGCCGCTATAGGGAATATCGGCAATTTTATATCCAGAAAGCATTTCCCGAAATGGCTGCATTTCTTCTTTCATAGCCGCCACTACCAGCGCATTCACTACTACCATAGCTCTACCGTCACATACCCCTTACTCATATTTTCTTTTTCGTATCTTCTCTCAGCTTACTAATTTCCTCGCTGCCGAGACGATTACGCACCTAAGAGCTAAAAGTGACATACTTCACTTTCTTGCAAAGATTTTATTTTCTCCTGTGGATAAGTTACCTGGCACTTATGCACAGACCTTCTATCTTCCGCCTCCTTTGCAAGTAAAAGCCCTAAATTTTTCCCCCAGCCCCACCGCCCCGCCGTGGAAAAATTTCTCGTAAATTACAAACTTGTACTTTTCCGTGCGACTCGCCATCTAGTGGCACTTTCAAAAACTCACCACTAGGGGTAGTGTTTATGAGCGTACGAAGAAATAATTACGAATCGCTTTCCTACACCAACGAATTGCGGAAAGTAGACTTTTTAGAAAGGTAACCGAGGCTATGAGCATCACCGTTTACACCAAGCCTTCTTGTGTACAGTGCAACGCCACTAAGCGCGCACTGCAGAAAAATGGCTTGGAATTCACCGAAGTAGATTTAACCCAGGATGCCGACGCTTTAGCTACCGTAAAGGCTCTCGGCTACCAGCAGGCTCCGGTAGTATTTGCCGGTGGTGATCACTGGGCCGGCTATCGCCCCGATAAAATACGGGCTCTGGCGGGGATTCTTACCCAAGAGCAGGCTAATAACTCCGTGGTAAGCGCCTAAGGTAACTTGCCAGCAAATTGCCGGGATTCGCGGTATCCGCTTCCCGGCATTTAATTTATCGCAGCGGCACCACTTGGCGGAAAAATCGCCAATTTTCGCGCCGCACCAGATAAAAAGTACTGGGCAAAAACACCAGGCAAAAAGAAACGAAGAAAGGAAGATACGCGCCATGGTAAATATCGTCTATTTTTCTTCTACAACTAATAACACGAAGCGTTTTGTAGAAAAATTAGGGTTTCCCGCGCAGCGCATACCTTTACTTCCTAAAGATGGATTTTTGCACGTAGAAAAGGAATACGTGCTCATCGTCCCCACTTATGGAGGCGGAAATATCAAAGGTGCAGTGCCCAAACAGGTAATCAAATTTCTAAATGACGAACACAACCGCTCCCTCATTCGGGGCGTAATCAGCAGCGGAAATACGAATTTTGGCAAGGCTTATTGTATAGCTGGCGATATTATCGCCGCCAAGACCCATGTGCCGCATATGTACCGTTTTGAACTACTCGGCACCCCCACCGATGTGGAAAAAGTAAAAAAAGGATTGGAAGAATTTTGGACACGACTCTGACGGATACTGGCATCGAATTTACTCAACCGGAGCAGGATTATCACGCTCTGAACGCCAAACTGAATCTCTACGATGCAGATGGGAAAATCCAGTTTGCAGCCGATAAAGAAGCAGCGCGGCAGTATTTTCTCCAACACGTAAATAAAAACACCGTATTCTTCCATGATCTAGAAGAAAAAATCGAATACTTGATCAAAGAAGGCTACTACGAGCGCGAGGTAATAGAACGCTACGATTTTGCCTTCATTAAGAAACTCTATAAAGCCTGCTACGCCCATAAGTTCCGTTTCCCTACTTTCGTAGGCGCTTTCAAGTATTACACTTCCTATACACTTAAGACTTTTGACGGCACCCGCTATCTGGAGCGTTTTGAAGATCGCGTCTGCATGGTCGCTCTCACCTTGGCAGAGGGTGACGAAGAGCAAGCTTTCCAGCTCATGGAAGAAATAATTACCGGGCGTTTTCAGCCCGCCACTCCCACTTTCCTAAATGCTGGCAAAGCCGCCCGTGGGGAATTGGTCTCCTGCTTCTTATTGCGCATAGAAGACAATATGGAATCCATCGCGCGCGCTATTACTTCGGCTCTGCAGCTCTCTAAGCGCGGCGGCGGTGTGGCCTTAAATCTCTCTAATATACGTGAACAAGGTGCGCCTATTAAGCGAATCGAAAATCAATCTTCCGGCGTCAACCCGGTGATGAAAATTCTGGAAGACGCTTTTTCTTACGCCAATCAACTAGGGGCGCGCCAGGGTGCCGGAGCGGTGTACTTGCATGCTCACCACCCAGACATTATGCGTTTTCTGGATACGAAGCGGGAAAATGCCGATGAAAAAATTCGGATAAAGACCCTCTCCTTGGGAGTGGTAATCCCCGATATTACTTTCGATTTAGCGAAGAAAAATGCCGATATGTATCTCTTCTCTCCCTACGACGTAGAGCGAGTATATGGCGTGCCCTTCACCGAAATTTCTGTGACGGAAAAGTATCAGGAAATGGTGGAAGATAAGCGCATTCGCAAGACGAAGATCAATGCCCGGCATTTCTTCCAGACCTTGGCAGAGATTCAATTTGAATCTGGATATCCCTATATTCTCTTTGAAGACACTGCTAATCGTGCTAATCCAATCGAGGGGCGGATTACCATGTCGAATCTCTGCTCAGAGATTCTCCAAGTATCCGAAGCCTCTTCTTTCTTACCGGATTCCAGCTACGAGAAGATCGGAAAAGATATCTCCTGCAATTTGGGGTCTCTGAATATCGCTAAGACCATGGATTCCCCAGATTTCGGAAAAACTATCGAAACTGCTATTCGCGCTTTAACCGCCGTCTCTGATCAGACTAATATTTCTTCCGTACCTTCTATCGAGCGCGGCAACCGAATGGCGCACGCCATCGGCTTAGGGCAGATGAATCTCCACGGTTTCTTAGGGCGGGAGCACATTTTCTATGGCAGCCCCGAAGCGCTAGATTTCACCAATATCTATTTCTATACCGTGCTGTATCACGCTATTCGTTCTTCGATGCAGATTGCCAAAGAGCGGGGAGAGACTTTCCATAATTTCGAGAACTCTACCTATGCGAGCGGTGCTTTCTTCGATAAATACCTCAACCAGGAGTGGGTGCCACAGACGCAGCGAGTAGTAGAGCTTTTCGCTCAGATTCATATTCCCACCGTCGAAGATTGGCGAAAACTGCGCGACGACGTACAAAAGTACGGAATGTACAACCAGAATCTACAGGCTGTACCTCCTACTGGATCTATTTCCTATATAAATCACTCCACTTCGTCTATCCATCCGATTGTTTCGAAGATTGAAATTCGTAAAGAAGGAAAAATTGGGCGCGTCTACTATCCAGCAGCTTATATGGATAATGACAACCTGGAATACTATCAAGACGCCTACGAAATTGGGCCGCAAAAAATTATCGATACCTATGCGGTGGCCACTCAGCACGTAGATCAGGGACTTTCGCTAACTCTGTTCTATCCGGACACCGTCACTACCCGCGATGTAAATAAGAATTATATTTACGCTTGGCGAAAAGGCATCAAATCGCTCTACTATATGCGCTTGCGGCAAGCGGCGCTGGAAGGCACCGAAGTAGAAGGCTGCGTATCCTGTATGCTCTAAGCAGCCTAGGCAAGACGTGCGGTAGCTAGATTAAAACTACGGAAAGGGTAAATTATGAATCCTCCTAAACTGAAACTCATCGACAGTGTAGAGGCAATTAACTGGAATAAAATTATTGACGATAAAGATCAGGAAGTCTGGGATCGGTTGACTGGCAATTTCTGGCTGCCGGAAAAAATTCCGCTTTCGAATGATATTCCTTCCTGGAATACACTAAACGACACCGAAAAAGAGATGACTACACGGGTCTTCACTGGTTTGACTTTGCTAGACACTATTCAAGGTACAGTCGGGGCAGTTTCACTTATTCCAGATGCCCGCACCCCGCACGAAGAAGCGGTCTACACCAATATCGCCTTTATGGAATCGGTGCATGCCAAATCCTATTCATCTATTTTTTCCACGCTGATTTCTTCCGATGAGATAGAAGAAACTTTCCGCTGGTCAGAAAATAATGAATATCTGCAGAAGAAAGCCCATATTATTCTTTCCTACTACCGCGGCGATGATCCGGAGAAGCGAAAAGTAGCTTCCACTATGCTGGAATCTTTCCTTTTCTATTCGGGATTCTATGCTCCGATGTACTGGTCGGCGCACGCGAAACTCACCAATACCGCTGATTTGATTCGCCTAATTATTCGCGATGAAGCCGTACACGGCTACTACATTGGGTATAAGTATCAACTGGCAGTGCGGGAATCTAGCCCTGAGCGGCAAGCAGAGTTGAAAGATTACGCCTTCGATTTACTGCAAGATCTATATGAGAACGAAGAACTCTATACTGAATCCCTCTACGATCCACTCGGATTGACCGAAGACGTAAAGATGTTCTTACGCTATAACGCCAATAAGGCACTTATGAATCTCGGCTATGAGGCGCTCTTTACCCCCGACCAGACGGCGGTGAATCCAGCAATTCTCGCTGCTCTCTCCCCTAATGCCGATGAAAATCACGATTTCTTCTCCGGCTCGGGATCTTCCTACGTAATAGGCACTGCCGAAGCTACCGTAGACGACGATTGGGATTTCTAAAAACGATTGGGATTTCTAAATATGACTTTCCATATTCTGGTGGTCTGCACTGGAAATATTTGCCGCTCTCCGATGGGTGAAATAGTGCTGCGCAAATATCTAGCCGCAGCGGGGCTATCCGAGGTCGAAGTGAGCTCGGCCGGCGTCTCATCCGAGGAGAGCGGCAATCCTATAGATTGGCGCGCGCAGCGGGTACTTGCCGAAAACGGCTATGAATTACCAGCTAATCACTGCGCTCATCGAGTAACTGCGGCGGAGATGCAACAGGCAGATTTAATTTTGGCTATGACGCGCGGGCACGCTGCTGCGCTTGAGCGCTTTGCGGAAAAATACGGGGTAGAAAAAGAAAAAATTAAACTCTGGCAAGAATTTACCGGAGAAATTTCTCCGCACAATTCTGCTTCTTTCGATGTGGCTGATCCCTGGTACGGAGATACAGCGGGCTTCCTCGATACTCTACAGAGCATCGAAAAGGGCGCTGCGGGTATTACCGCCTATCTAAAAAACCACAACTACCAGTAATTCACCGGCAAATACTTCACCTATTGGTGATGCACTTACCTATTTTTCGCTCTCATAAATATCTTTTCCGTAGCGAGGATTAATGATGTGCTGGGCTTTGTCTATTTCCGTAAGCACCACCGAATTCACCAAGGCGCCATCTACATAATTTTCTGTGCGCACCACTACATAGTCGGCGCGCATAAAGAGGCGAGAACGGCGAGCGGGCGCTGCTTTATTAGGCTCTGCTTTCTCCGGCGCCGCTTTCTCGGATGACGGCGCAGATTGATTATTTTCTTTCTCGCCACTTAACGGTAACTCCAGCACATACACGGGGCTACCCGCTATTTCTTCTTTCCCAATAATTTTATATTCCAAAGTGGGGTCGACGCCGGCCGCCCGCAATTGCGAATTCAAAAGCACCTCAAAGCTGCGCGGCAAAGCTGCGAAGGCGACCATATCGCTATCGTGCGCCAGCGCATTCGCTTCTTCCCATTTACCATCCCGATTAATAAAAGTGGTGCCCTCTACCAGCACTACCTGCAAATCTTTACCCGTCTTTGCATCTTTAGCCGTTATCTCGGCCGCCAGCGGGCGCACATTTACCTTTGCGGTTGCACTGAGTTTCCCGTTGGCGTCTAGATTCTCCTGCTGCCAACCCGCCAATTTTCCGAGTGCCTCTGACATACAAAAAGCTACCTCTCGGGCATTGAGCGTATCTTTACCGGCGGAGAGGGCTTTAGCTAAAGGATCGGAGCACTCTTTCGGCACCGCTGCTGGTGCACTCGTGGCACCTTTCCCCGTATTCCCATTTTCAGCAGTTCCGCTATTTCCTCCACACCCAGCTAACAGAGCAACTATTAAAACCGCTGTTCCCAATGCAGTGGTCACTTTATTTTTCCGCATTATCGCCCTTCCCTATACGGCGTTTTCACTTCTCGGTAAATATTTTACTTCTCCGTAAATAGCTACGCTTTGCCCAATTTTACTATTTTGTTTCTTCCCAAGCAGTTTCGATAAGCCGCACCAACTCCGCCATATCTACCTCCGCCAATGAAGTAAAAGAAATCGTGGAACGCCCCCGAAACGCCGCGCCTATTCTGTGTATAAAATCTGCAGACCCGTAGCTAGGCCGCCGCAGATGAATCACTATTTTTTCGCGCCAGATGCTGAATCCCAACGCGAATTCTTCCCTACAGCAATCCGCTGGGCACTCCGGACTGCCGTGGCGAAAACCGATAATGGCAGGCCCCCACATGAACGGCTCGGCACCGGTAATTTCCTGTATAAGCCGCACCAGTTGCAAGCCGTCGTAACGAAGCTGTATCTGGGGAAGAGCCGCTAAAAAATCATAAGGATCTAGCGAAGAATACGGCGGCTTAGCCGCTATAGATTGCCCTCCTTGGTACGCCATAGCTTCTCCTATATAGCTTCAGCTGTTTGCACTTTTATCGTGCCATATATCGACTCGAGATTCCTGTTGAAAATTTGGAAGACGAAAAAGCGTGTGCGCACTGCCACTTCCTTTTATTAGGCTTTAGGTGGGAAAAAGATATAGACTTATGTGCGTTCCCAAGGAACGGCTTTTGCGCCAGTAGCTCAACGGATAGAGCACTTGACTACGGATCAAGAGGTTGGGGGTTCGAATCCCTTCTGGCGCGCTTTCGGCTCGATGGTAGATTTAGGTATCCCGTCGAGCCGATACCCATTTCTGGCAATTAATTGCCGCGCCGGCGTAGTTCTCTCCTGGAGATTTTCTCTATTGATAGTCCAGACCAAAGAAACTAACACCGACGGCAAAGATTTAGTAGAAATATAGGCCAAATAGCGCGCCTGCCAACTCGGCTTAAATTTTTCTTTATAGGCCCATAGCCCGCGAAAATTATAGAAGCGATCTCCGAAATCGTGAATCACTTTCACGATTTTTTCCATTCGATGCGCATAACGATGCCGCCCCACCCCCGAAAGTGGAGCCATTCCTAAATTAAATTTCTTATAGCCTTGGTCTTTCGCCCACTCAATAAGAGAAACCAAAATTCCGTCCATAGTGCCCCCGGGAGCATCTGGACGAAAACGCATTAAATCGAAAGATGCGATCTCCTGCCCTACCTGCACTATATTGGCAAAACCTTCGATTCTTTTTTCACTGCGCACTATTCCGATCGGGCCGTTACTCAAATAATATTTATCAAAATATCCTAGCGAAAAGCCCATTTCATGGCGTTCTCCCAACCAGCATTCCGATACTTCCGCCAACTCCGCCAACAAATTGGCAGAAAAAGGTGGGTAGAGCATCTCAAAGTGAGTACCGTTTTGCTTCATGCGATTGCGCATGCGCCGAAATACTTTTCCGGAATTTCCCACATTAGAGTAGGAGAGCAAATCTACGTAGGCGTCTTCACCGATTTTCAAGATATTCAAACCTTGCTCAATTAGTGGCTCTAAAAACTTCCCCGCAATTTCGTAGAAAACTACCGTCATATCATGCTGCTCAGCGTAACTAAATAACTCGGTCAGGGCTTCTTCTACGCGCTCCGAATCTCGCAAAGCCTCCTTATCCCCGAGCGGATCGCCCAATACAATAAGCGCTCCGCGATTAGGGCGGTAGAGGAAAGCAATATCTTCCTGCGTATTATAGAAAACTTCTTTGTCGCCGAGAGCGTAGAGGTAGCTATAGGTATTTTCTCCGTATTGCGCAAGAAAATTCTGGAACTTGCTGATGTCTTGCTCGCGCGGAGGCGTAAAGAGTAGTTTCTTTGAACGCGAAAAAAGCAATAAAAATGCAATCAACGAAGCTAAACAAATATAGAAAACTGCCCGCGACCAGTAGGTGTGCCCGGTAGAAATAAAACGCACATAGAAAGGAGCCATCTGTTGAATGACGGCGTGGCGCGCCACTAAGAGTAAAAGTGGAAGAAGTACAAATACTGCTGCCGAGATAATGAAAGCAGGCCAGGTCAGGCGGAGCGGTTCGGCATCAAAAGAATCTCGCGCTAGATAGAGCAAAACGGCAAAGACAAAAAGAACGGCTGCTTCTTCGTAGTGCAAACCTTTTGTAATACAAGAAATAGCTCCCACGGGAAGCAAAATGAGCGTCGCCCAGTAAATACGGCGAATTCTGCGATGGAGCCCAACGGAGAGTATGAGGAGTAATACTCCAATAAGCATGCTGGTAAGAGCAGAAGTAACTCGCACTGCGTGCGGAATAATCTGTGAAAAGTGAAAGACTTGCGCCAAAGAAGGTGGAACTAAAGTGGAAGC
>NZ_CAMXYE010000065.1 GCF_947253055.1 uncultured Arcanobacterium sp.
AGCGGCGGCGGCACAGTCAGCTCGGCAAGTAGCTCTCGCCGGTCCCGTCAGCTCCGCCCGCATACTAGCTGCTCTTCCGCTCGGAGGATTTTTACTCGGTTACGCTTTCGGAATCGATGTACTGGAATTTCTTTTCGCTACGAGGTTAGGAAATCTAGCGCTACTCGGCGGAGCGGGGGCGGAAATAGCGGGGATACTACTGGTGAAAAGAATGGTAGCGCAAGCGAGGCACGAAGATCCTTAAAGGAAGTGAAAAATCGGAAGTGAAAATAAGGAAGTGAAAATAAGGAAGTGAAAAATCGGAAGTGAAAACTATGTACTTAATCTGGGCAGTATTTTTAATCTGGGCTTGCCTAGCACCGCCGCTACGCCGTTTTTCATTTTCTTTTCCGGCGGCTCCTATCCTGGTAGATAGAAGTATCATTCTTGATCTCGCTGCGGCTTCTTTCCGAGCTGGCCACTCTATTCCCGGGGCTTTGGCGGCGGTGGGAGAGGCTCTGGACGAAGAAAATGCGAATTTTTCCGCTCGTTCTCTCGCCGAAGTGAGTAAAGCATTGCTGCTCGGAGCGGATTGGGAAGAGGCTTGGGAAAATACACCGCCGCGTTATCGAGATCTAGCTGCAGCCTTGGAGCCGGCTTGGAATCAGGGAGCGGCTCCGGTGGCGCTTCTAGAGCGCAGTGCTTTAACTTTGCGCTTGACGCGTGCCCGCCGAGCTAAAGAGGCGGCAGCTCGCCTCGGTGCTCGTCTAGTTATTCCCTTGGTATCCTGTTTTCTCCCCGCTTTTATGCTAATCGGAGTATTTCCAATAGTGGTCGGAGCGGGAGAAAAAATTTTTTAAAAGCTAGGCTTTTCTCCCAATTTTTACTTGCTGGATGGCGCGGCGTTTACAGATTTTCGAAAAAGAGGTTGTTATTTTTCCACAAGGCCTACAAGCAAAGCCGCAATACACAAGATAACAACCGCGCCAATTCTCCGCGCGAAATTAAGCGATGCTTGCTCTATCGCAAAGCGATACCTGCCTGCAGTAGCCGGCAGAGTAAAACCATTAAAAGGAGAATCTGCAATGAAAAATAGAATGTTTAAAAAAATTTCTTCCGGGATGCTGCGCGCAGAGCGCGGAATGGTGACGGCGGAGTATGCCCTTGGTACGGTGGCAACCACTGGAATAGCTGGAATTTTGATTTGGCTAGCTAAGCAAGAGTGGTTTCGGGATTTAATCGTGAATATATTCCGCACTCTGCTTTCTTTAGGCTGATTCCACATACGGAGAGGCGGCCGCGGGCATCTGTATCTAAGAGGTGCTCCGGCTAGCTTCCCCGGAAAATCTGAAATTTTAAAAGGCAGAGAAATGAAGAATAGAAATGAAAAATAAAAGAGCGGAATCTGGAATGGTGAGTGTGGAGTGGGCTCTCACTATGCCGGTATTCCTATTAGTAGTGCTTTTCTGCGTATCTGGCATTTTTCAGAGCATAAATGTGGCGGTAGTAGATAATGCGGCGCGTGCGGCCGCCCGTTCCTATTCTCTATACGCCGATGCAGAAAAAGCGGAAGAAATTGTGCGCGCCAATGCAGGAGAAAATGCGCGCATGCAGATAGAAACGAATGCTGACACCGTCAAGATTGCGATAAGGAAACCAGGGATGGGGATTTTTCGCTACTTGAGAATAAATTTTTATTCGGCATATCAGGTGGTAATGGAGCCAGCAGAATAAAAGACGTAAAGGAACTGGCAAAATGAGAGCACTCAGTAAGGTAAATAAACAGGCTGGAAAATTCGGCAAAAATTTAGCGGAAAATTTTGCGGAAAATTTAACGAAAAATTTGGCAGAAAGCTTTGCGAAAAATCCGGGTGAAAAGGGAATGGTTACGCCTTTTGTGGCGGTGGCTATCTGTATAGTTATTTTTTTAACTGGATTGGTGGTGCAGTTCAGCCTCAGTGCTGCCAAAATAGGGCAATTGCAGAATACCGCTGATTTGGCGGCGCTGGCCGGCGCACAAATTGTGCAAAATACGGGAGACTCGGCAGCTGCTTGCCAAAAAGTGCAGGAATTAGTGGCTGTTGCGGAGTGCTCTTGCCGTATTGCAGAAGAAAAAGTGGTGGTCGCTCTGGAAGTAGATCCACCTTTTTTAGGTTGGGGGAGAAAAATTACGGCGCGGGCAGTAGCGGGCCCGGTAGCGGAATAGTCACGGGGAGTTCGGTTCCGAGAGTAGGATTCTGAAGAGCGTAGTTCCGAGAGTAGGGTTTTGAAGAGTGCGGTTCCACGAGCAGGGAAATAGCTATAAAGAGAAATTCTTAGTTATTTGCCGTATCGTACTGGAATTAAGAAATATAAATATTTTTCGCTTTATATTGAAAATGGGGTAAGTTAAAAATCGGCGGTTGCCCCGCGCGTATTAGTTTCTTATTACCTACCGCCGGCGCGGGGAAAAATTCGAGGGAGAGGTATCGTGACAAAACTGGTAATTGTGGAATCACCGGCGAAGGCGCGCACTATTGCCAAGTATCTGGGCAAAGAATATGAAGTAACCGCCAGCGTGGGGCATATCCGCGATTTACCTCGTCCCTCTGAGTTGCCCGAAAAAATGAAAAAGGGCCCGTATAGTAAATTCGCGGTCAATATAGAAGAAAATTTTGAACCCTACTACGTAATCAATCCTGATAAAAAGCAAAAAGTGGCGGAGCTACGCAAGCTATTGAAAACGGCGGACGAGCTCTATCTGGCTACCGACGAAGACCGCGAAGGGGAAGCGATTGCTTGGCATCTATTAGAAGCATTACGCCCTCGTATTCCGGTGAAGCGCATGGTGTTTCACGAGATAACTCCGGAGGCGATAGAAAAAGCGCTGCAGAATACGCGGGATATTGATAGCAAACTAGTAGACGCCCAGGAAACTCGCCGTATTCTCGATCGTTTGGTCGGATATGAGGTCTCGCCACTGCTGTGGAGAAAAGTGGCGCCGGCACTTTCGGCCGGGCGGGTGCAGTCAGTAGCTACGCGAATAGTTGTAGAGAGAGAACGCGAGAGAATGGCTTTCCGTTCTACCGCTTATTGGGATGTGAATGCCTATCTGCAAAGTGAGGCGGGTGAATTTTCTGCGCGGGTTACGGAAGTGAACGGCGGGCGCTTAGCGCGCGGTAAAGATTTTGACGATCAAGGGCACTTAACTGCGAAAGCAGTGGCTGCGGGCGTGCGAGTTTTACATGAAAATACGGCGCAGGCAGTGGCGAAAATTTTACATTCGGGCACCGCTAGCGTGCAAGAAGTAGATAATAAGCCCTATAAACGCCGGCCGGCAGCTCCTTTTACTACCTCTACTTTGCAGCAGGAAGCTTCTCGGAAATTACGCCTCAGTTCGCGCGATACTATGCGTTTGGCGCAGTCTCTCTATGAAAACGGTTTTATTACCTATATGCGTACTGATTCGGTGAATCTTTCCCAGCAAGCCTTGCAGGCGGCGCGAGCCCAGATAGCGGAACTTTATGGGGCAAAAGCACTGCCGGAGAAGCCGCGCATTTATGCTACGAAGAGCAAGGGGGCGCAAGAAGCGCACGAGGCAATTCGCCCTGCAGGTGAGCAATTCCGCGCGCCGGGTGAAATTAAAAATCAACTTTCCGGGCGGGAATACCAGCTCTATGAACTTATCTGGAAACGCACTCTCGCTTCGCAGATGGAAGACGCACGGGGGCAGACGGCTTCGATAAAAATACAAGCTGAACGCACTCTGAGCAGCTCTGAAATATCGGAAGCAGAAAATTCAGCGGCGGCTAGCTCTGGAGAGGCAGCGGCAGATTCTTTAGATAATGCCGTAGTTTTGGCGGAAAAAATGCAGATTGTGCTGGCAGCAGCCGGTACGGTAATTACCACTCCGGGCTTTTTAGTCGTCTACGAAGAAAGTAAAGATTCAAAGCGGTACGAAGAGAAAAAAGAAGATACCCGGTTGCCGCAGCTAAGTGTAGGTGAAGTGGTAAATACTAAATCTGCGGAAGCTGCCGGGCACGAAACAGCTCCGCCGCCGCGCTTTACGGAAGCTTCGCTAGTGAAGATGTTGGAAGAGAAAGGTATTGGCCGCCCTTCCACCTATGCTTCTACTATTTCCACCATCACTGATCGCGGATATGTGGAAAAGCAGGGGCAGGCCTTGCTACCTACTTGGTTAGCATTTTCCGTGGTGCGCTTACTCGAAGAGAACTTACCTGATCTGGTCGATTACGATTTCACTGCCGATATGGAAGAAGATTTAGATAAAATCGCGGCCGGAGAAGAAGAACGCGTAGAGTACCTTTCTGATTTTTATAATGGTGGATCTGGTAAGCCGGGTTTGCATGCCCAAGTATCCGGATTAGGAGATATTGATGCGCGCCGCGTCAACACAATCGCTATTTCTCCACAGATAGCGGTGCGAGTTGGTAAATATGGGCCTTATCTAGAAGAGCAAGATACGCATGGTGAAGTGCAGCGGCGTGCTTCTCTGCCACCGGATATCGCTCCAGATGAATTGACGGAAGCAAAAGCGCGGGAAATTTTAGAGACGACTCTGCAAGAAGATAAAATTCTCGGTACTGATCCTGCTACTGGATATGAAATCGTAGTGAAAGATGGGCGTTTTGGCCCCTACGTTTCGGAAGTTATTCCGCCGGACGCCGTGCAGCTCACGCCAACGGGGAAAATATCGAAAGCAAAACCAAAACCGAAGACGGCCTCGCTTTTTGCTTCGATGACTCCGGATACGGTTACTTTGGAGCAAGCCTGCCAGCTCCTTAGCCTGCCGCGGGAGCTAGGGGAATCAGCGGGGGAGCCAATCTATGTGTACAACGGGCGTTTTGGCCCCTATATGAAGCGCGGTAAAGATTCGCGCTCTCTGCAGAGTGAAGAGCAAATTTTCACGATTACGCTGGCAGAAGCAGAAGAAATTTTCCGGGAACCGAAGAGTTCTTTCCGGCCGGCTCGGCAAGAACCACTGGCGAAACTAGGAAAAGATCCGGTGTCGGGCGGAGAGATATTGCTGAAAGACGGGCGTTTTGGCCCCTATGTGACGGACGGAGAAGTAAATGCTTCGGTGCCGCGGCAAGAAGATATTAACCAGTTGACAGCAGAACGGGCGCAAGAACTACTGGTGGAGCGACGGTTAAAAATTGCGGCACAAGGCGGGGCAAAACGGCGTAACAAAACGGCGCGGACGGTGAAAAAGGGTGCGCGGCGGAAAAAGACGGCGAAAAAATAAGTAGCGGTAGTTAGCGGTAGTTAGTGGCAGGAGAGAGGTAGCTGAGAATGTTTATTTCTTTTGAAGGCGGAGATGGCACCGGGAAATCTACGCAAGTGCGGCTACTGGCAGAGAGCCTGCGGGCTGCAGGTAAAGAAGTAGTACTTACGCGTGAGCCCGGCGGCACGGAGCTAGGTAAAGCTATTCGGCAATCTCTGCTACACGGCGGGGAAGTAGTGCCGCGCGCGGAAGCCTTGCTCTACGCCGCAGACCGAGCCCAACATGTGGAAACAATAATTAAACCAGCTCTGGCGCGGGGCGCGGTGGTGATTACCGATAGATATTTTGATTCTTCTATTGCTTATCAAGGCGGAGCTCGTGCCCTTCCCGCGGCGGAAATAAAAGCGCTCTCGCTGTGGGCAAGTGCAAATTTGGTGCCGGATTTAACTATTCTGTTGGATCTCCCAGTTGAGAAAAGCCGGCTGCGCTTAGGGGAAAATCTAGATCGTCTCGAGGCAGCGGGAAGCACTTTTCATGCCGCCGTGCGGCAAAAATTTTTAGAATTGGCAGCGAATGAACCGGAGCGTTTCCGGGTAATTGATGCAGCGCAGTCTATTGCGGAAATTGCGCAAGCAGTGCGAGAAGCAGCCACAGAAGCAGGCGCGCTGTGAGTGTATTTAATTTAGTGACGGGGCAGGCGGCAGCTGTTGCAGAAATTAAACGCGCCGCCATAGCCGCCCGCACTTTAGTGCAAAGCACGGCAGTAGATAAATCGGCGGAAAATGCCGCGCAAAATGGCATAAATGCAGAGCAAAGTGATATCAAAGACGCGGCGATGAGCCATGCTTGGCTTTTCACTGGTCCTCCGGGCTCAGGCAGATCCATACTGGCGCAGGCTTTTGCGGCCGCTCTTCTCTGCCAAGAAACAGAATTAGGTGGGGGAAATTGTGCCGAGTGTAAAGCAGTGCTGGGGCGCAACCACCCCGACGTAGAATTTCTGCGCACGGATTTAGTGACTATTTCAGTAGAGGAAGTTCGCGCTTGTGTGGCGAAGTCGTATCTGGCGCCCACAGCTGGATCTTGGCGTATTTTCATCGTGGAAGATGCGGATAGAATGTTGCCGCGTACCACTAATGTACTGTTAAAAGCTATTGAAGAACCGGCTCCGCGCACGGTGTGGATACTTTGTACGGCTTCTCCGGCAGATGTACTCCCCACTATTCGTTCCCGATGCCGGAATATAAATCTGGTCACTCCCACAGTCGAAGAGGTAGCAAAGCTACTGGTAGAAGAAGGAGTAGAAAAAGAAAAAGCTTTAGTGGCTGCCCAGATTGCACAATCTCATATTGGTTTGGCGCGGGCGTTAGCTTTAGATCCGGAAGCCGGAAAATTGCGGAAACAGACGCTAGATCTGTTGCTGTCGGTACATTCGGTAGGGGATGCGGTGCTGGCTGCAGAATTGCTCACTAATATCGAGAAGATGCAAGGCCGTAACTCGCGCTCCTCGGCAGCAGAAAAGCGCTCTGGGGCAGGTGAAACTCTTGAAAAAGAAAAACGCCGACGCCTAGAGGCGTGGGGCTTAGATGAAAATATGAAAATTCCTGCCGCCCTGCGAGCGCATATCAGTGCACAGATCAGCGATGCGGAAGAGGATGAAAAGCGTCGGCGTACTCGTATGCAGCGGGATGCTTTAGATAGAGAATTACTCTATATGGCTGGGTTTTTCCGGGACGTGCTGCTTCGGCAGCTAGGTGCGGCGTTGCCGTTGGCGAATCCTGATTATGAAGACGAGGTATATAATTGGGCAGATAGCCGTAGCGTAGAAAGCATATTGGAGAAAATATCAGCTATTCGGGAGGCTCGTACTCGTTTAACGGCGAATGTAGCTCCGTTATTGGTAATTGAAGCGGTCTTAATGGAGGTAATTAAGAAATGAAGAAACACCAGCTAGGAGCCGTAGTAATTAGCTTATTGCTTATGCTCAGTGCTTGTGCTGCGGGGAATAATCCCACTCCAGCCGCCGGGGGAGCTACAACGGCAAAAGCGATAAAGGCCCCGATGCCAGAAATTCCGGCTGGTTTGGAATCTTTCTATAAGCAGCGCGTAGTTTGGTCTGAATGTGGAAAAAATTTAGAGTGTGGAAAATTCATGGTGCCGCTTGATTATAAAAATCCCACCACGGCCACAATTGCTATCGCGGCAAAAAAGCACAAAGCTAAAGGTAAAGCCATTGGTTCTCTGTTGGTGAACCCCGGCGGTCCGGGAGCTTCTGGGCAGGAAATGGCTGAGGGTGCGGCAGATTATTTTTCTCCTGATATTCTCACCAATTTCGATATCATCGGCTTTGATCCGCGGGGAGTAGATAAATCTGCTCCGGTAGACTGCTTAGCGGATAAAGACCTCGCGCAAGTAGTCGATGCTTCTTATCCGGATACGGCTGAGGGAAGAGCAGCTGCACGGGTAGATGCCGATAAAGTGGTCGCGGGCTGCCAAGAAAAATCTGGGAATTTGCTGCCTTTCGTAGGCACGGAATCGGCGGCGCGCGATATGGATGTACTACGGCACGTACTAGGAGATCCGCAACTGTATTACGTGGGATATTCCTACGGCACATCTTTGGGAGGTATGTACGCGGAATTATTCCCGAAGAACGTGGGGCGGATGGTGCTAGATGGAGCAGTTTCTTCGCAAGTTTCTTCTTTCCAGCAGACGGTAGCCCAATTACAGGGCTTTGAAAAAGCGCTAGACGCATATTTAGATGATTGTTTAGCGGGCTCTTCTTGCCCCTTCACTGGCTCAAAAGAGCAGGCGCGTGCGCAGATAAAGCAGCTTTTTGTTGATACTTTACAAAAGCCGCTTCCCACCGCCAGCGAAGGGCGGCAGCTCACGCAGTCGGCGTTATTTATCGGTATGATTACGCCTCTGTATGACGATACGCTTTGGCCGCTGCTCACGCAGGCTTTCCAGGAAGCATTCACCAAGCAACGCGGAACTCTTTTCCTCACTATGGCGGATACCTATTATTCCCGCACGGGAAATACCTTCCAAGATAATAGCGTAGAAGCTAACTGGGCAATCAACTGTGCAGATTATCCTGCGCAGGGAAATGACGCACAGTGGGAAGCTGAAGCGGCTGAGTTGAAAGAAAAGGCGCCAATTTTTGGTGAAGTAGCTGACTATGATGAATATATGTGCGCGAAGTGGCCCTATAAAGCGCCGGCTCCTATCGGTCCGTTCCGAGCAGAAGGATCTAACCCGATAGTAGTGGTAGGTACTACGGGAGATCCGGCTAC
>NZ_CAMXYE010000066.1 GCF_947253055.1 uncultured Arcanobacterium sp.
GTCTTGGTGTGGAGAGAGCTCAAATGCAGCGGCCCTACTTTTTGGGGGATCCCTTTATAGATAGCCACATACTCGCCGGCTGGAGCCACAAAATATTGACTCTGCGTCCACATATATCCGGCGCCGCTCCCGCCACCTAAAACTAATAGGGCGCCGACTAGAGCCGCAATCCGCGCGCGCCGCGGGCGTTTAGGGGGAGTAGCAGATAGAGCGGGGGAAGAATCGTCAAGTAAACTGAGCGCTTTTTCTGCTGCGGAGGCTGGATTGCGCTGCACCTGCACTGGATTAGCACAAGCAGCTCCGACGATAAGCGGTTTTTGCGGGAGCGAATCGGCAGTTTCTGCCTCTACAACATCGGCGATAATTACGGTGACGTTATCCGGAGCTCCTCCGGCCAAAGCTAAGCTCACTAAATGCTGGGCACATTCATCAGGATCACTATAGGAGCTGAGTGTGGATTGCAGCATTTCTTCAGAAACGACTCCAAATAAGCCATCGGAGCAAAGCAGCCATCTATCTCCTACTTTTGCTTCGCGCAGGGACTCATCTAATTCGAGCTCTTCGGGACTGTCGCCGAGCGCCCGCATAATCACATTGCGTTTGGGGTGATGGCGAGCTTCTTCTGGCGTCAATTTTCCTCTATCCACCAGATACTGCACGAGAGTGTGGTCATGGGTCACTTGCGTCAATTTTTCTTTCCGCAGTAGGTAAGCGCGGGAATCGCCAATATGTACCATGGCGAGTTTATTTCCCGAGCGAAGAATCGCTACGCAAGTAGTACCCATTCCGGAAAGCGAAGAATCCACTGCCGTGCGCATAATTAAATCTTCATGAGCGTCTTGGAGTGAATTGTGGAGTCGCCGCAAAAGATCGTCGGCCGGGTATACGTCATCGTTTAAGGAGAGATGGGCGACGGTGACGGAGGAGGCGATATCTCCAGCGGCAGCTCCACCCATGCCATCTGCCACTACCAGTAAATTTTCTGAAGCATAGCCGGAATCTTGGTTAGATTTTCTAATCAAACCAATATCCGAATAAGCTGCATACAGAAATTTTATTGCCATTAGCGCAACTCCAATACCGTCTTGCCAATAGTGATTGGCACACCGGCCTGTAGTTCAGTAGGCGTATTAATTCTCTTTTTCCCTACCCAAGTGCCATTAGTGGAGTTCAAATCCTCTACGTAGTATTTTCCTTCTGCGCGATAGAAGCGAGCATGCCGAGCAGAGGCAAAACCGTCGTCTAGCACCAGCGCCGAATCAGGTGATCGGCCTACGGAAATAGTGGAATTACCGAAGGGAAGTACGGTACCGGCGAGCGGCCCAGCTGTAACTACCAGACTGCCGCTAGTTTCGGTAGCGTTGGAGCTTTTGCGGGCAGGGCGACGGCGATTTTTTGATTTCGGGGCGAGGAAAAAATTGGCGCGCGGTTTTACCTGCGTACCAAAGACATCATTGCGCACCGTTCTCACCACTAAGAGCACAAACGCCCAAAGTAGAAGGAGAAAACCAAAACGCAATAAAGTGATAAAAAGAGTGCTCATGCTGGCTCCGAACTAGCCCAATACATAATGCGCGTACGCCCGATAGTAATAGTGTTACCATCTACCAGCGTGGCAGCTGTAATGCGATGCCCTTCTACGAAGGAGCCGTTAGTGGTATCTAAATCGCGCGCAATTACTCCGCGCGGAGTAACTCTTATCTCTAGGTGTTGCCGGGAAACTCCCGGATCATCTACTGTGATATCGCATTTTGAACCCCGCCCGATAATAGTAACCGGCCCGGTGAGAACGTAGCGTTCTTCGCCAATTTCAATGATTGGATCTTCGGCATTACGGGTGGGTACCGTGGCGGGAGCGACTGCCCCGCGGCGGGAACTGCCCGAAACGGTTATTTTTCCAATTGGCAAATCATTGCTTTTCTGGAAGGAAATTTCTAGCGGTCCGAGAAAGGTATAGCGCTGCTCGCGGGCGTAATCTTCGGCGGTGCGTACTAGCTCTTCTACTAACTCCGCTTCTCCCCATTCGGCTAATTTGCCAAAATCGTGTTCGGAAATGGCAATTAGAAAATGATTGGGCACGATAGTGCGCTCGCGGGTAAGAGCAGTGGCTTGGTCGTCCATCGCTTTTTTAATGCCGGTGGCTAATTCGACGGGCTGTAAATCAGAGCGGAAAGCGCGAGAAAATACGTTATCCACTACATTTTCCATATGCTTTTCAAATTTATCGAAAGCCCCCATGGACAGCTCCTTAAATTGCTTTTCTGCTGGTACGACATTTGCCGGATATCATAGTATAAATCATAGCCGTTTCTAATGCGGAGAAGCAGATGCTGAGAAAAATAATAAAATAGATGCCGGTGGCGTGTATCACGGAGTATATGCAGAAGTATTATTTGAATAAGCTCCTATTAGGCGTGTAAGCTACTAGCGTTCGTTGCTTTGGCTCGAGTGGCGGAATAGGCAGACGCGCACGGTTCAGGTCCGTGTGCCCTTACGGGCATGGGGGTTCAACTCCCCCCTCGAGCACTAAAAATTTTCTTTTATTTCGTGGATATTGGCAAAGTAGAGGCGGTAGGCGAATTAGTGTAATAAATAGCTAGTTGCCGCAGATTATTGCGTTATTAGAAATTTAATTATTTAAGACAGCTGAAGAGTGGTAGATACAAAAATAAAAACGCTAATTATAAATAATAAGGCACTGAAGCTGTAGGTGAGGGTGGAATCCCGCAGCGCTCGGGTGATTCTTCCTCCGAAAATCCCGCCCAGCATAGAGCCAGCGGCAAAAATAAGGGTAAGCGGGATGTCGAGACTTAAATTAGTGCCGAGGCGGCCTGCTAGCCCTAGTGCGGAAGTAATTACCATTACGAGTAAAGAAGTGGCGGTAGCAGTAGACATGGGAAAGCCTAGAGAAAAAATTAGAATCGGCACTACTACTACGCCGCCGCCGATTCCGAAAAAGCCGGTGAGCAGTCCGGTGCTGGTAGCGGCAAGGAAAACAATGTATAGAGGTCGGCGCGGTGCAGAAAGAGCAGCGGTAGTTGGTGCAGTTTTTGAGTTTTTTGCGGCTGGTGCGGTTTTTTCGGTGCGGCGCATTGTTTGAGCGCGGCGTAGCATCACGAGGGCAATTACTATTAAGAGAAGTGAAAAACTGTAGAGCAGAATCTGGCTGGAGATTAGTAGATTAAGGCGCGCTCCGGCTACTGCTCCGAGCAGCGTCAAGAAACCGAAGCTGAGGCCTTCGCGCCAACGCACCTGTTCGCGGCGCGTCAATAAAGCTACGAAAGAAGTGAGCCCCACAATAATGAGCGATTCAGCGGCTGCGGCGTGGGGAGATTGCGAAAGCAAGTAGATAAGTACCGGGATTGAGAGAATTCCGCCTCCAGCTCCGAGCGCTCCTACTACGAGACCGATAAATATGCCGATGCCGGCAGCTAAAAGAATCATAGTTTTCAGTTTAATGGCTTCTTAGTAGTGCCGCTGTGGATGTGAGGGAGAAGAAATTGCTAGTATGGAGGTGGTGCGCTTTGCGCATTCCCGAAAAATATTCGAGATGAGGGAAAATTATGACGTATAAATTGATTTTGATGCGCCACGGGCAGAGTAAGTGGAACGCAAAAAATCTTTTCACCGGCTGGGTGGATGTAGCTCTTTCCGAGCAGGGTGAAAAAGAAGCCGTACACGGAGGTAAATTGCTGAAAGAGGCAGATATTCTGCCGGATATTTTGTACACCTCCTTGCTGCGGCGGGCGATTTCCACCGCTAATCTGGCTTTGGATGCGGCAGATCGGCACTGGATTCCGGTGCGGAGAAATTGGCGGCTTAACGAGCGGCATTACGGAGCTCTTCAGGGTAAGAATAAGAAAGAGATCCGAGAAGAGTATGGAGAAGAGCAGTTTATGCAATGGCGGCGTTCTTATGATGTGCCGCCGCCAGAGATTGCGGCTGGTTCGGAATTTTCCCAGGATCAGGATGTGCGCTATGCCGGAGAGCCGATTCCAGCTACGGAGTGCTTGAAAGATGTGCTTGCGCGCTTGCTTCCGTATTGGGAAGAGGCAATTGTGCCAGATCTTAAATCCGGTAAGACGGTGATGATTGCGGCGCACGGGAATTCCTTGCGGGCAATTGTGAAGCATCTGGATAATATCTCCGATGATGAAATTTCTGCTCTAAATATTCCTACCGGAATTCCGCTTTACTACGAGCTGGATGAAGATACGCTCCAGCCGGTAAAAGCTGGCGGTACCTATTTGGATCCGGAAGCAGCTAAGGCAGCTATTGAAGCAGTAGCTAATCAAGGAAAATAGCAGTAACTGATGCGGGAAATATAAATTTTCCGATTTGACGGTGAGGCGGGCAGCTAGCTGCCCGCCTCATTTTTTGAAAATACATCGCGCTTTACCTGAAATATCTAGCTCTTTTAGGGAAAACGGCTCGCGATTTTAGGAAAACAGCTCGCGCCAGAATTACAGAACAATTACAGAACTCCCAGCTCAACTTCGGCACTGCGGAAAGGATGCGGTTTTGGCTACAACTTGGTAAGTGAATAAGGTTACGCCCCTGCCTTAAAGGGCTGTTTTTGGTAGAATAGAGGCCTAACGAGGGAAAGAGCGAAGCAAATAATGAAATTCAAAACCGGCGACACTGTAATCTATCCACACCATGGAGCAGCTTGTATCGAGGAGATTTCGGAAAAGACTTTTCGCGGTAAAAAAAGAATGTATCTGAAGCTGCGGATTCTAAATGGTGATTTGGTAATCCAGGTGCCAGAAGATTCTTTAGCAGAAGTGGGCGTGCGCGAAGTATCCAATGATGAAGAATTGGAACGGGTATTTGATATTTTGCGGGAAGAAGATGTAGAAGAGCCATCTAACTGGTCGCGCCGATATAAAGCTAATGGCGAAAAGCTCACTTCTGGAGATGTAAATAAAGTGGCAGAAGTAGTGCGAGATTTGACGCGCCGCGACCATGATCGGGGGCTTTCTGCTGGCGAAAAACGGATGCTTACACAAGCGCGGGAAATTCTCGGCTCGGAAGTGGCCTTAGCGCGGGGGTTAGACGGCAACGAAGCCGATATTCTGCTAGATGAAATAATGGGATTCGCGCCGGCAGAAGAATCGGCAGAGTCTCCTGAGTCGGCGGAATCTGCAGAGTAGTCTATGGACGTCGCCGGAATCATACCGGGAGCTGGTTCAGGGAGCCGGCTGGGAGCCGATATTCCGAAAGCCTTAGTACCTTTGGCGGGAAAACCGTTAATAGTGTGGGCGATATTGCGTATGCAAGCGGCAGGAATTTCGCATATCACTGTGGCGGCACCCGCTAATTTTGTGGCAGATTTTCAAGAAACCTTAGCCGGCTGCGGAGAAAATATTTCGATAGTGGTCGGGGGAGCTACTCGCCAAGAATCAGTAGCGCGCGCTCTTGCCGAGATAGAAAGTGAGCTAGTACTTATTCACGATGCAGCGCGCCCACTTACGCCAGTTTCGGTAATAAATAGGGTATTGGCGGCCTTGCGAGCGGGTGCGCCCGGAGTAATTCCGGTGCTACCAGTGGTTGATACGATTAAGCAGGCGCTGGCGGGAGAAGTGGCTGGGCAAGAGATAGTAGCTGCCACTTTAGAGCGTTCTCAATTGCGGGCGGTGCAAACTCCCCAAGGTTTTCAAGTAGATTTGCTGCGGCAGGCACACGCCCGCCGGCAAGCACTGGGGGATTCCAGTGCCTCTGACGATAGTTTGCTTTTAGAAGAGCTAGGTGAGCGAGTAGTGATGGTGCCGGGAGCTCCCGAATCCTTAAAAATAACTACTCCTTTTGATTTGGCAGTGGCTGAGTTAATGGCCAGCTCAGGCGGCGATAATAAATAGTAAGCGAGTCGGCGAGAATACTAACTAGGCTAGCGATAAATACCAGCCAGTTTGAAAATAGATAACGGGATAGAGGCAAGATGGAAATAGCAGATATGCGCGTAGGCATCGGTGTAGATGCGCATGCGTATCGAGCAGATAAAAAGACCCCTCTGCATTTAGCAGCTTTAGAGTGGCCCAATGAAATAGCCTTAGCTGGGCATTCCGATGCCGATGTGGCTGCCCATGCGGCTTGTGATGCACTTTTAAGTGCCAGTGGCTGCGGAGATTTAGGAAGTATCTTTGGTACTTCTCGCCCGGAGTGGAAAAACGCCGCGGGGGCGGCTCTCCTAGCAGAAACGCTGCGTATTCTGCGGCAGGCTGGTTGGCAGGTGCAGAATATCAGTATTCAGATTATCGGCGAGCGCCCGCGTTTTGCCCCACGCAAAGCGGAGGCAGAGCAAAAGTTGCAAGAGATAGTGGGAGCGCCAGTGAGTATCACGGCCACCACTACCGACTATTTAGGATTTACCGGTAGAGCAGAAGGGCTCGCAGCGATAGCTACGGCACTTATTTATCGCGCGCGGCGATAGCTACTCGCCGGCAGCAAGCAAATTAGATTTCTTGATTCTTTACCGGCAGGAAAGATACCAGCCCTACTAGCAGCACTAAAGCAATACCCAGAATTCCGAAATAAGCAGTATCGGCTAAAGAGTTGCCGGTGATAGCTGCACCGATAGTAATCGCAGTGGAGTACATAAAAGGAGAAAGGAAAGAAACTGCGCGCCCGGTAGTGGCGTAGAGTCCAAAGATTTCTCCCTCGGTGCCTTTCGGGGCGATGCGTGCCAGATAGGTACGGGAAGCCGATTGGGTCGGGCCTACGAATACGCAGAGCCCCAGCCCGAAGATCCAATAGATTTGCTTAGCGCTCAAGCCCATAATTCCGGCATGGCCGATAAACACCATCATGCCCATTAGCACCATTGAGGTGACGGAGATGATAATTACTTTGCGCGCGCCGAGAATGTCATCTAAGTAGCCGAAAGCGATGGTGGCAATACCGGCTACGAGATTGGCTACTACTCCGAAAATAATTACTTCGCCGCCGGCAAATCCGAAAGCGGTGCCGGCAAGTACGGCCCCAAAAGTGAAGACGCCCGCCAAGCCGTCCCGATAGATAGCAGAAGAAATTAGGAACCACACTACCGAGCGATCTACTTTCCAAATTTCTTTAATAGAACGGAAAAGCTGCTTATACGCTCCGATAATTCCCAGAGAAACGGTGCCCTTTTTCCGGGGCTTATCTTTTGCGATAAGCATGATAGGCGCGGAAAATACGAGCGTCCAGAGGGCAGCTATTAGCATAGATACCCGCACATTTAAGCCATTTTCAGAAGTTACTCCAAACCAGCCAACTTCCGGATTTATGAAACCAACAAAGAGAATAAGTAGTAGTACTATGCCGCCCACATAGCCTAATCCCCAGCCGAAGCCGGAAATTTTTCCTACATTCTTGCTATTAGATATATCGGCCAGCATGGCGTTATAAATTACTGACCCAGTTTCAAAGGCAATATTACCGGCAGCTAATAAGAAAAGCCCTAGCCACAGCCGCCCTTCATTCGGAGAAACGAAGAAGAGTGCCGCCGTGATAAACACCGTTAAGAGGGTAGTGGTATTGAGTACGGTGGCCGATTTTCCAGAGCGGTCTACTGCTTGCCCCAAAGCGGGAGCAACTATTGCCACTAGTACACCAGCCACCCCTAAAGCCAATCCCAGCTGGGCATTAGCGCTCTCTCCAAAGAGTTTTGGATTAGTTAAATACACCGAGAATACGAAAGTGGTGACTATGGCATTAAAAGCAGCAGACGCCCAATCCCAGAATCCCCACGCCCAGACGCGGCCGGTAAAAGTTTTTTCACGTTTTTTAGAGTTAGAAGTTGCAGACGGCGGATTCACAGATGAATTAGATATTTTTTCCGCACTGCTTCCTGCTGGTTCAGAAATATGTTTGTTCACACTATTTACCCTACGTGGAATTTCTAAATAAAGTGCAGTTTTTTGCAAACTCTTTACAAATTGTTTTTTGCGGCGCGGCGTGCGCTGAGTGCTGAGTGCGGTGTTGCGCGGCGTGCGCTGAGTGCTGAGTGCGGTGTTGCGCGGCGTGTGCTGAGTGTTGAATGCTGAGTGCTGCGATTTTTACTGCACTGTGCGCCACTCGCGCGCGCAAAAGTTTTCGCGCCCTTCCCCTCCACAAGGTAGGCTTAGAGAGTGACTTTTAAGATATATGATTCAGCATCCCGCTCTTTACGCACTTTCACTCCGCTCGCGGCCGGAAAAGCGGGAATCTATCTCTGCGGGGCTACCGTACAGGGGTCTCCCCACATTGGGCATATCCGCTCTGCGCTAGCTTTCGACGTTTTAGTGCGCTGGTTGCGCCGCCAAGAATACTCCGTCACCCTTATCCGCAATGTGACAGATATTGACGATAAAATTTTAGCTAAGGCGAGTGCCGC
>NZ_CAMXYE010000067.1 GCF_947253055.1 uncultured Arcanobacterium sp.
AAATCTTGTGCTCCATCACGGAACGCTCTTCTTCCAACTTAGCCACGGTGCGGCTACGGTTCTCTTCCGTTTCTTTCCGAATCCGATTGCACTCTACTTCTGCTTCGGCAATCAACCGCTCGGATTCCGCCTTACCATTTGCCACATATTCATCGTGCAGCTTCTGAGCGAGCGCTAATACGCCCGTAGCACTCTCGGCATTTTCCTGTACCATAGCTGCCTGCGGGAAGGTGGAATCAACCGCGACTGGAGCTGGAACTTCCACATCCGGAGCTGCCTCACCGGCATTCTCCAATTCAGTAATGCGTGCTTCAGCTGCCTGTAGCTTCTCAGCTAATTCATTCTTTTCCCGCGTTAAATGCGCAATAGTTTCAGCCACTTCGTCGAGGAAATAATCGACCTCATCCTGGTCATATCCTTCATCAGCGCGTTTTGGTTCCTTAAAGCGCATATTGACGACGTCGTATTCCGTCAGTAATGCCATAATGTTACCTCATGTCTCAGTTTGGATTGCCTGGCTAACGCTTCTTCCAGAGCTCACTGAGCTTTGCTAAACGCGCCTGCTGGCAAAAGGATTACTTATATTTCTTATCACATTTTTATAACGTTTATCTACTTCTCGAGATAAACACTACTTTAACCAGCACTTTTACGATTCACTTCGCTTAAGCTTCGGCCTCACTGGCGCCGCTACGATCCAATATATTCTTAATATCGCGGAAAGCAGTGTAGTTGGCTACTACCTCAATTTTGCCCACTGGCAAAGCGGCTAAAGCGGCAGCCGGAGATTCCACCACTTGCGGTGTTATCCCGATTTTCTCTAAACATTCCTGCAGCTCCGCCACCGCTTCTCCGCTGATATAAATCGGTATTTCCCCCACTTTTTCCGGCAATACTCCAAAATCTATATCCCGCAGCCAAGAAGCATCTTCTCCGTCTGGTACCTGCGCATTTACCGCCAAAAGTAAAGCCTGCGCTTTTTCCACCGTACGTAAAGTCTCCTGCCAGCCGGCCGGATTCTTCGCCAATAGCATGCGGATATTTTTCTCTTCCCACTGATAGCGCCCATAGCGCCCCGCCACGCTGGTAATTTTTGCTATTTCTGGCAAAGAAATCTCGGGAGCTACTCCCAGTACTGCTGCCGCCGCTACTGCTTGCGCCGCATTTCCCCGGTTATACTCCCCCGGAAGCCGAAGCTGCAGTGGATAGCGCTGCACAGTGCCATCTTGCTGGCGATGCAGCAAAGATTCTTCTTCTACCCACCATTCTGGCTCTGGCCGGCGATACTTATCTCCCACCTGCCATTGGGCGCCACAGCGCTCTACCTTGCCGCCGAGCGGAAAGTCTTGCGAATCGGCTTCCCACTGTGCCCCCGCTGCTACCCACACTACCGATGGGTGATCCCAAACAGCGGCGGCAATAAGCGGATCATCGCAGTTAGCTACGACGGTGGCTTGCGGATAGCGGGCAATGCTCTGCGCGATGCGCTGCTGCACATGAACTGGAGAACCCACTCTATCTAACTGGTCGCGCGTAAGGTTCAACAACACAAAAACTGCCGGGTGTACCATATCGGCTACTATGCCGAGATGCATTTCGTCTATTTCGAGAGCCGCGAAGGGCGCCTGCGGATTTTCCAGCAAGGCCGCGCTGACTCCGGATTCCATATTGTCTCCGTGATCGTTATACGCCGTCGGGGCGGTGGCACGAAGCGCAAAGTTGAGCATCTTCGTGGTCGTAGACTTACCGTTCGTACCCGTCACTAATGCCACCTGCATAGAACGCGAAATTTTTTGCGTAATATCGCTGTCGATAAAGCTGGCTACGCGCCCACCGATTACTCCACCGGCACCGCGGCCCAGCCGCCGCGAAATTTGGGCTGCACTGCGCCCGGCACAGATAGCCGCGCGCGCCCGCAGACTCAATTGCGAAGAAGTGGAATTAGCAGAAGAAAATTGCATAGGAACCCTCTTTACGAACGATTTGCCAAGGCGAATCTTTTATAAAACATCGGCTTATTCTAAAGCGGTTGCTAAGTATTTGCTAGCGAAAAACAACTAAAAAATGTGTAATAAAGATTGCAAAATCTTTAGAGCAGCGTAGAGTACGATAAAACCGACATCTAAAGAGACATTGCCAAGCCGCACGGGAGGTATATAGCGCCCTAAGAAGCGGAGAGGCGGATCGGTGAAGCGATAAATCAGATTAGAAATTACCAGTATTACTCCCGCCGGGCGCCAATCGCGATTAAGGATTTGTACTAAATCAATAATTACTCTGCCGATTAGCACCAGTAGGTACAGTTCCAGCAACCAATACAGAAGCAGAATGACGTAGGTCATATGCTACTTTCTTTTTAATCTCGCCTCAGCGAGCAAAATCATGCTCGTTATTTAATCCGCGAGAATCAATTTTCACTGCACAAGGCGTCAGTAAAAAGACATCTTCCGAAATACGGGAAAATACTCCTTCGAGGCCAAAGCAAAGACCCAATGCGAAATCCACAATACGCGCCCGCTCGGCGTCGGAAGCTTTGCTGAGATTGAGAATTACCGGACAACCGGCTCGAAACTCTACGGCAAATTCCTTTATTTCGTGATAGTCCGCCACCCACATAGTGACGATTCGCGATACTTCCGTGCGGTCTACTGAGCGAATAGGCGAGATATCTGCATTCTCGCTTTCTTCGTAGTATTCTTCATCGCTGAAGTCGTCGTACTCTTCACCTTCGTAGGCGTAATCGTCATCCGCTACTGCAGCTCTTTGACTTAGCCGATCCAGAAAACCCATAGCTTCCCCCTCGCTCCATTAACTTAAAACTATTGCATAAAAGATATGAACGGCATATCTTCCCTGGTGTGTCTTCGCTTTAGTGCTACCTATTCGTCTATCTACTCGTCTTCTTCAAAAAGAAAATCGGGAATATCTAAATCAGGGCGACGCGGCTCCGCTTCGTCTTCGAGAATCGGCGGAATATTAGTGTCTTCCACTTCCGCATCTCCATCAAAAGCAGCACTGCCAGCAGTAGCTTGCGGGGAAAGCGGCGTGGCAATGCCAGCGCTTTGAGCTGCGGCACTCTCTGGAGAAATGTGCTCATGGGCAGCCAAGGGAGTTGACTTTTCACCGTGCAAATTCGCTTGCCCGTTTTCCGCACTCCCCGTCGCTAAAAATTCTTCACTCTCGTCGAAGCCGGCCGCGATTACGGTAATGCGCAGCTCATCTCCCAGCGCCTCATCGATGGTGAGGCCAACTATGATATTGGCGTTCGGATCCACGGCTTCTTTTACCATCTGCAAAGCGGCTGAGTACTCCGCCAGCCCTAAATCAGTAGAGGCCGTAAAGACTAGCAATACTCCGTGTGCGCCATCAATGCGGGCTTCGAGAAGCGGCGAAGAAATAGCGTTTTCGGTAGCGCGGATAGCCCGCTCTTCTCCCGAAGCTGAGCCAATTCCCATTAGAGCAGTGCCGGCATCTTTCATAATTGCTTTGACGTCTGCGAAATCTAGATTAATTTCGCCAGGTTTAGTGATGAGATCAGAAATTCCGCGCACGCCGGAATGGAGAATTTCATCAGCTAAGCGGAAAGCTTCCAAGATCCCAATATCGGAATCAGAAATCTGGAGTAGCCGGTCATTCGGAATCACTATTAAAGCATCCACTGCCTTACGCAATTCGGTAATACCAAAATTCGCATTGCGAGTACGCTGCAGACCTTCATTGCTGAAAGGGCGGGTAACTACGCCGATAGTGAGCGCACCTAGATCGCGCGCCTCATTAGCTACGATCGGAGCAGCACCAGTACCAGTGCCGCCACCTTCGCCGGCCGTTACGAAGACCATATCGGCTCCTTCGAGCGCATCGCGTACGATATCGATATTTTCTTCCGCCGCCCGCGCTCCTACTGAGGGATCAGCTCCGGCACCTAAGCCGTTAGACACATTTCGGCCAATATCAATTTTAGTTTCGGCTTCGGAGATAGCTAAAGACTGCGCATCAGTATTTACAGCTATGAATTCCACTCCGGCTAAGCCGTCTTCAATCATCCGATTTACTGCATTTACGCCGCCGCCGCCGACTCCGACGACCTTGATATTAGCCATATTGTTCATAACGGATATCCTTATAATCTAAAACCTCAAGTTAAACTTGAAGAATTCTTCGTCTAATCTCGCCCAGAAGATAGAGGGGAATAAGCCGGATTGCAATGATTTAAGCGGTGTGTCGAAAATTTACTGCCGGCAATTTTGCGGCGGCAGAAAATGTAGTGTGAATTAGCCGCAGACGGGAAGGAATGCAGGCAGGAAATTATTGGGTGACGGGAAATTATTGGGTGACGGGAAATTATTAGGCGAAGGAGAAATTATTGGGTGACGGGGGAAGCTGGAATCGATACGTCGATAAGCTGCTTATTCTCCCCTAATAGTACCCGCAGTATCTGCGCTTTTAGCTGGCCTTCGTCTGATCTACCCCAAATTACGCGCCGCGAATCATCTAAGGTAAAGGCAATTTGATAGCCGCTGCTTATTTCTATTGTGCGCACTTTTCCGTGCAGATCGCCTAAATCCGCCACCACTTGCCGCGCGGCTTCTACGGCCGCTTCTTTCTCCACATCGGCTGGGAGCGGGCCAAGATGCGGCAGAGTATCTAGGATAGTAGGCGGTAAATCTAGAGTTTGGCCGCTCCGAGATATAGCTTTACACTCATTGCCATTCACCAGGCAAAAAGCCGGTACTTCACTCTGCAGAGCGATTTTTAAGTTACCGCGCAGCGAAGCCTTGAGCTGTGCTTTCTGCACCTCAGGCAGCTTCTCTAAATCTGCTTTTAGCCCCGAGTGGCTAATTAATAAAAGCGAATCTCCTTTATGCTTTTCTACCACTTCTTGCACTTGCGTGACTTTAATGAGAGAACCATCTTCCACGCCCGTAATCTCTACTTTTTGCGGATTAAGCCGCAGCAAAGGCGAGAAGAAGAGAATCCAGACTAATAGCAGAACAAAGAGAGTAACTCCCCCTCCGATTCCTATTCTCCGCAGATATTTACGGCGCCTATCCGCTTTACGCTCGGCGCGGCGGGCCGCTAAAGATACGATATCGGGGCTCGCAGTTTTTCTTTCCGCTCCCCGGAGCGGCAAGGCAATTCTTTGCGCGCCTTTCCGCAAAGAAGAAGTTACTTGCTGAAAAACTTTGCTGCTGGTTTCGCCTACTTCTTTTTGGGAGAGTTTTTTCGCTCTACCTTGCTGCGGCTTTCTACCTTGCTGCGGCTTTCTACCTTGCTGCGGCTTTCTACCTTGCTGCAGCTCGGTAGCTGCGGACGGGGTACGGCGCAGACTGCGCGGAAAAGATGATTTTTCTAAACTCTTCTCCGCGCTGCTCGCCAGATAGGAATCTTCTGCGTCAATATATAAATTCTCGCTAGATTTCGGTAAAGGGGCAGTGGGCACTGTATCTGGATATAACTCCGGCGGCTCGGGCGGATTAATTTCTCCGCCCTGCCCGAGTGCGCTAGCCAGATTGTCGGCGCTCAATCTATCACTAGAATGCGCCCCATTTGCAGCACTGGCTTCACCAGTAGCGCCAATTTTATTAGCGGCGCCGGCCTCATTTCCGGAGGTGAGCCGGCGCGGTTTGCGCGGAGGTTGAGGAGCTTTCACAGTGCATCTCCCTCTTCTGGCATTCGATGTGCCTGATTTTCGGTGGAAGTAACGCTATGAGCAGCAGTGTCTAGATTATGTGCCCTATTTTTATCTCCCAAATTTGCTTCTAAAACTTGGAAAATTACTGGTGCCAGTTCCGTCACGTCCCCGGCTCCTATCGTCAAAATAAAATCTCCCGATTTAGCTCCTGCTGCTATTTCTCTGGCCGCCGCCTCTTTATCGGGAATAAAAGCTGCGCCAGGTAACTGCTCAGTAATAATATTCCCTTCCGCTCCCGCATCCGGCGTCTCTCGCGCTGCATATACGCTGGTTACCACCACGCTATCAGCAATCTGTAAGGCTTGCGCAAACCGCGCAGCAAAATTATAGGTGCGGGAATAAAGATGCGGCTGAAAAAGCACCCGCAATTTACCGGAGCAAAGCTGGCGTGCAGTATGCAGAGTAGCTGCAATCTCCGTCGGGTGGTGGGCGTAGTCATCGAGGATAGTTACTCCACCTACCTCTCCCCGCAGTTCAAAACGGCGCGCTGCCCCCGGAAAGGCTCCTAAGGCTTGCGCCATTTCCGCTCCCGGCACCCCCAGCTCATAACCCGCTGCCCAAGCTGCAGCAGCATTTAAGAGCATATGTTCTCCCGGCACCTGTAGCTGCAATTCCATTTTTTCCACTCCCAGCTCTGGAGCAGAAATAAAGCCTTTATTACTTATCTGCAAAGTGGTAGAGCGCTCTAAAGATAAACTACCGGGGCAAATATGTATATGTGCTTCTCCGAGTGGCTGCGCTATTTTCTGCACCCCATAAGTCCAGACGCGCCGACCCGTCTGCACCGCTTGGGCAGCTAAATGCGCTGCGCCCGGGTCGTCTGTATTAGTAATAAGCAGCCCTCCCGGCACTATGCGCTCAGTAAAATCGAAGAAAGCTTGCGCAAATTTTTCTTTAGTGCCATAGAAATCCAGATGGTCTACTTCTACATTGGTGACAATAGCAATCCGCGGTCGATAGTTCAGGAAAGAACCGTCCGATTCATCGGCTTCCGCTACAAATACCCGCCCTTTGCCGAGCTTTCCTCCGGATTTTCCGTGCGGCAAATTAGCTCCTACCGCATAGGAAGGATCGCAGCCGAGCTTCTCTAAAGCCGTAGCCAGCATCGCCGAAGTAGTAGTCTTTCCATGTGCCCCAGCTACCGCAATAAAATCGTGCTCACCTGCCACTAATGCTAAAGCCTGCGAACGATGCAGTATCGGCTGGGAACGCTTTTGCGCGATTTGCAGCTCGGGATTGCTGCTCTTTATCGCAGAGGAAATAACTATTTGGGCATCTGCCGGCACCTGCTCTGCGCGTTGTCCGATATAGACTTTTAGACCTTGCCGAGCCAAGCGCCGCGTATTATTCGAAGCACTCCTATCTGAACCGCTCACCTCGTGGCCGGCTGCTTGTAATAAATCAGCCAGCACCGACATTCCGGCTCCCCCAATTCCCATTAAATAGAATTTCATCCGATTATCTCCACTATCCGCTGCGCCAATATTGCAGCCCCGTCTAGAGGAGCTACCGCGCGCGCCGCGGCTGCCATAGCTGGTAGTTTATGGGCAGTAAAGAGCGGCAGCACCTGCTCCTGCAACCATTCCTCAGTGAAATCGGTATTGCTTACCAACAATGCTCCCCCGGAATTGACGACATCTTGGGCGTTGAGCGCCTGCTCGCCATTGCCGATAGGGAGCGGCACAAATACGGCGGGAATTCCCAAAGCAGAAATTTCTGCCACCATTCCGGCTCCCGCCCGGGTAATCACCAAATCGGCCAACGCATAAGCTTTTTCCATATCCGCTAAATACTCAATTACGTGATACCTCTGGAGAGAAACCCCCGATTTTTCTAAAGTTTCTTTTACGGCGGTCGCTTTTCCTTTTCCACTAATGTGCAGCACCTGAATGCCTTGTTCTAAAATAGCGCTGCCGGTCTGGGCCACTACTTCATTTATATGTACCGCCCCGGAGGAACCGCCCGTCACCACCAGGGTAGGTAAATCTGGATCTAAGCCAAATTCGCGCGCAGCTGCATCGCGCAGTTCTTCCCGGTAAGCAGTATCGGCAGCTAAACGAGCAATCTCGGCGCGGAGCGGTAAACCAGTAGTGAGGGTATCACCTCGGCGCGCCCGTAAATCAGTAGAAGGAAAAGTGAGCGCCACCAGAGCGGCAAAGCGGGCGCCCAATTTATTTGCTAAACCAGCGCGGGCATTCGCCTCGTGCACCACCACTGGAATATGGAGCTTTTTTGCTGCTAAATACATAGGCGCTGAAGCGTAGCCGCCGAAGCCCACCACCACAACTGCCTGCTTTTCTATTAGCAGTTCTCGGCAGCTGCGCACAGTTGTCTGAAAAGCTCGGGGAAAATGCAGTAAATCCGCGTTAAAACGGCGCGGAAAAGGAGTGCGAGGAATGGTCGCTAAAGGAAATCCAGCTGCCGGTACCAGCTCAGTTTCTAAGCCTTTTTTCGTACCCACTGCGGTAA
>NZ_CAMXYE010000068.1 GCF_947253055.1 uncultured Arcanobacterium sp.
TTGAATACCGATAGCAGAAACCGGCAAAAGAATTAGCCCTAAAAATATAACAAATTTTTCTCTTTTATTACCGAGACGTAGAGCATAGATAAAAATACTTGCAAATAAAATAACCGCCAATATTTGCAAAGAAAGCGGCACGGGATTATCTACCCAGCCAAAATTACCAATTATTGACTCCCAGAACATAGGAGTCTTTTTTGCCAGCACCTTCAGCATGGTAACCATAGTCATACTAGGATCTATCCAGCCCAAAATTGAATCACCTGGACGCGCAGCTAAGTACCACAATACTGATAAGGTAGTGCCGAATCCAGCAATCCCCACGCCTATCCAGAAACCTTTAAATCTAAGTAATTGCCGCCACTTCTCCACAGAAAGCGTTAGAGCAACCAAAACAATAATTAAAAAAACCCAGAATGCCGAAGTAGGCCGCATTAAAACTGAAAAGAAAGCAGAAATACCCACAATCACAAATCGCTTAACAGAAGCATGTTTTAGAGAAATTAACGGCGCTAGCCAAGCTGCAAGCATGAAACAAGCGGCAATTTCTGGCCCAGCCGGGTTAATAGCTCCATTATAGGAAAATGCGGTAGGAGTAATGAGGGCAAGGGCACTCAAAGCAGGCACCTTCCCATAAATAGGAGCCAAACCCAATATAGCTCCCGTCAATAAAAGAGAACATACAAGACTCGTAATAAGCCTTACCGCTAGCCAGGCTTTGGCCCCATCTAAAAATAGAGTAGGCCACCCAGTGAGTAAGTAATATAGAGGTGGATAATTTGCAGCGGGAGTGAATACTGCTACATCGGTAGCAGAAGCATCAGGAATCGGAATCACACAAGAATCTGGATTATTTGGCTTTTTAATTAAACAAAGCGCTCCATCTTGCACTCTATCGTAGCTACTGGGAACTACTACTTTATGCTCGGTAATTATTGACCCGGTATCCGGATAGATAACTTTCTTACCTTCAACAATTAGTTGTCCGCGCACAACTCCTGCCGCATTAGTAGCATGTGCTGTTTCATCTGCCTGCAGCCGCACTGGAACTATAAAGGCCCAAGCTAAAGAAAGTAAAAATAAAGCAATAAAAACAATTGCTCCAAAAGCAAGGAACGAAGATTTACCTTTCATTTCAAGCCTGTTCTTATCTCTTCTAATGAAGTTTCTAATTTATCTGTTTTTAACTTTAATAATGCTACTTCTTCTGTCAATTTACGCCGATCTTCATATAAGCCAGAAGCCACAATTCCAAAATAGATTGACATAAAAACTAGTACCGCCATTACGGAAACTAAAATCATATTAGATGAAATTTCAAAGCCGAATATCCGAGCGATAGCATCTAATGTTTTTTGGGGAAGAAGCGTGGCAATAAGAGCCAATACATCTAAAAATAACCACAGCCACACATACTGCTCTTTAATTTTTTGTTTACGTAAAAGATTTATAAGAGCAGCCCCTACCAGGGCAATAAAAATAAAAATTACTATTTTATACGGCACCATGATCAATATTCCTCTTTAATTCGACTGGAATTGGACTAATAATTCCCACAGCCAAAGATAAAATTGCTCTAAATAAATAAATTGCCGCTCGTATTGGAGATTGTGAAGGAGTACCTACTGCACGTGCATGCATTGCTACCGGCACTTGCTCCACTTTCATTCCCAGCCGAAGCCCCATCATTAATGCTTCTATTGTATCCCCTAAGTACTCCGCTGGATAATTAGTAGAGAAAAAAGTAAAAGCACGGCGCGAGTACATCTTAAAACCAGAAGTTACATCAGTCAATTGTATTTTGCCATACTTAGACATTACAAAAGCTAAAATTGACATTGCCCATTTACGTGGACCTTTTGCGGAATAAGATCCTCTCCCTGCAAAACGAGCACCAATGACAATATCCGCTCCCTGCTTAGCTTTTTCTAATAAACGTGGTATATCCTGCGGGTCGTGCTGGCCATCTGCATCCACCTGCACTACATATTCATAACTATTCTGCACCGCATACACGAACCCCGCACGCATAGCTCCCCCAACTCCTAAATTAATAGGAAGGTCGAGTACTACTGCATTATTTTGCCGGGCAATTTCCGCTGTATTATCTGAAGATGAATCATTTACCACCAAAATATCCGCTTTAGGAAGAGTGGAATGGGTTTTTTGAATTACGCTAGCTATTGCACCAGCCTCATTCCATGCCGGAATAATAACTAAGAGGTTATTCATGAAAACTAAATATCCATTTCTTTTCTTTAAAACAAATAAATTTCTACCACTCTATACCACTAAAACAGTATCAAAAAGAACTGCACAGCTTAACTAGAAGCGCAAAAACTAACTACCGGATTTATGTTTATAACTCCAGTTGTAATGCTTTCTCCGCGCACCTGCAGTGGATCTCCGCATAATAATGAATCTATTTCGTAGCCTTCACCATCTAAAAGTACCGCATCGATTTTGTAATCCCCCAGACCTAAATTTAATTTAGGAATAGTAAAGCAAAGTTGCACAGGTTTCCCTATTTCCAAAGCCGGAAGCTGCAATTCTGTATTCCGCGTATCGATAGAAACTATATGCCGCCCGGAAGCTGTCTGCATCGCTACTATCAAGGCATAGTCAGCTAATGGTTTCTGCATGGCTTCTAAATCTACAAAAATCTTTAAATCCTCGCCGGAAAGGAGAACTTGCTCTGTTTCTGCGGTATTTTTAGCATTTTCAAAGCGTATCTGCGCAATTTTCGCACTATTTCTATCTATAACGTGCGCCCGCTCTCGCGCCGAAGCTTCTTGGTATAAACCGTGTAGATAGCGCATAGCATTTTGCGAACTTCCACTGTATACGAGCTTTCCTTCTTCTAAAACCACTGCAGAATCACATACATCGATAATTTGCTGAGCAGAGTGCGAAACGAGAATAATAGACCGACCCTGCTGCTGAAATTCTCGAATTTTATCCATACACTTTTTTTGAAAAGCTTCGTCGCCTACTGCCAGTACCTCGTCTACAAGTAAAATATCTGGATTTGAATGCACAGCTACGGCAAAGGCGAGACGCACATACATGCCGGAAGAATAAAATTTAACCTGCGTATCAATAAAATCTGCAATGCCAGAAAAATCCACAATATCATCAAAGCAACTATCTATCTCTGCTCGAGAAAGCCCTAAAATAGCTCCATTAAGATAGATATTATCGCGGCCCGTTAAATCCGGATGAAAACCTGCCCCTAGCTCAAGCAGAGCAGCAATCCTCCCCCGCCCTTTTACAGTACCTTGGTTCGGAGTTAAAATCCCTCCCAAAACTTTTAAAAGCGTAGATTTTCCCGACCCGTTTGGCCCCACTAAACCTAAGGATTCCCCCGCTTTAATTCGTAAATTTATATCTTTTAAAGCCCAATACTCTTCACGAAATTGTTTAGATTGAGCAGCATTCACTAATCTCTCTTTTAAAGATTTATCCTTATGAATAATGAACTTTTTAGAAACATTTTCTACTACAAGTACATCCGGACGATTCACAATCACATCTCCTGGGCAAAGTTTCGTTGCAAAAGCGAAAAAATACGATGTGCTACAAAAAGCACTACTACTCCCACCAGTAACATGATAAATAATCTATCAAACATATTTACCGGCCAAACCGCCATATCTGCAGGGCCCCACAAGCCACGCTGTAATCCCATGACTGCTAGCGTAATTGGATTCAATAGATACAACTCAGTCAGCACTGGGCCAGCTAACTGTTGCACCATATAAAAAGAATAAACTGTAGGAGTGCACCAGAACCCAATAATCAATACCACTTCTACTAAATATTGTATATCTCGTAAATACACATTTAATGCCCCCAGTACTAGCCCTAAAGCTAGCGCCCATACCAGTACCACCAGTAGGGATATAGGCACGTAGATAATCGCTTGTAAAAGATGTATTTTCGAAATGCACAGCGTTGCGACGATTAATATTAAAAACTGGGAGCAGAAATCGACTAACGCAGAAGATAACGAAGTGAGTGGGAAAAGCTCGCGCGGCAAAGCAACTTTTTTCACTATTCCCGAATTAGCTAAAATAGAATTAGTGGAACCAGAGACAATGGTGGCGAATAAACCCCAAATGGTTAGCCCCGCAAAAACATAAATGGCAAAATCTGGAATGGCGCGCTGCGCCCCAAGTACCTTCCCAATTACCAAATAGTAAATCAATAAATTTACCAACGGTCGCACCAGAGTCCAGATATAACCTAAAAACGAATCTTTATATCTAGCTTTTAATTCTCGTTTAGTTAACAATTTAAAAAGAGAACGCCGATTCCAAATTGCCTGATAAGAATCCTTAATTCCCTTAAAAAATCCCACCTGCGGAGTAACCTCCGCAAAAGGTTCCGAGCTTAATCTTTTATATCTATTATCTGCTTCGGAAGAAATAGAATACGAATTTTCCATTATTTTATTTTCCTACTCCATTACTCTCAGCCAAAGAATCCATCCATCTAGCAAGCTGTTTAATTCCCTCTGTAAAAGTAACTTTAGCTTGAAAATCCAAATATTTTTGCGCTAAAGCCGGATCTGCCCACGCATGCCGCACATCACCATGCCGGTATTCACCAGTTACTTGAGGCAAAGGCGCACCATAGATCTGCGCAATAATTTCCCCCGCCTCTTGAATAGTTGTATACGAACCACTCCCAATATCGATTGGAGAAGGCAACTTCTCTTTATTTTCCAGTGCCGCAATACAAGCAGCAATTACATCATCAATATAAATAAAATCACGCCGTACTTGCCCATCTTCAAATAAAGGAATAGTTTTCCCAGCTCGCGCCAACTTGGTAAATAAAGACATTATGCCAGTATAAGGATTTTCTGGAGTCTGCCCCACCCCGTACACATTCTGCAATCGCAGTATCGAAAGATCTACCGAAAAGGCATCCGCCCACAAGGTGAGCAAATTTTCTTGAGCTAATTTCGTAACCCCATATACCGACTCCGGAGATACTTTTACTTTCTGCGCATTCATGGGAAGAGGAAGAGCATTCGGGAAATCCCATTGTTTATTTTCCAACATTTGCCTAGTGCGCATACGCGGATAGAAGACTTTATCTGCTCCATTACTGCTTTTATTTGTCCAAGCTCCTTCCCCATAAACTGCTCGGGAGGAGCACAATAGGATTCTTTCGGGTATTGCTCCATGCTGGTAAAGCTTGTCCAGCATCATGGAAGTGCCGACGATATTAACCATCGTATGTCGAGTAGATTCTTTTAAAGATTGCCCGGTGCCCGTCTCTGCAGCTAAATGAATAATTAAGCTAGGTTTTACCTTACTTAATAAAGTATCCCAAAGAGTAGGCTCAGTAATATCTCCGATTACTAAATCCACGCCAGAATTAAAACCAAAAGCTGGTTCGCCGGTGGGGTGCACCTGGGGGAGTAGATTATCTACCGCTATCACAGAGCTGAAATTATCTACTAAATAAGTAGATAGTGCAGATCCAATAAATCCAGCTCCTCCGGTGACTAATACCGTATCTGCTTTTCTCATATCTGCCGTTGCCCTCCTCATACACCAACCGGGAACGTACGGGCTTCTGCTAATCTTCCATCGCTTGTACGAACTTCAAAACGCACCCAATAGATACCAGACTGCGGATACCACATCGCCCATTGCCCGGAAAATGACTGCACCCATTGCTTGCGCAGATAATCATAAATTAATACCTTATACTGCGGATGGGCACCACTAGCGCTAGCTCCCAGTAGGAATCCGTCACCACTTCTTCCGATATAAGTTCCATTTATGCTAGTAATACCAGCACTATAGTTAAAAGCAATCGTACGGGTGCCTAAAATTCTCCCTGTGTTTTTATCTCGCGCTTGGGCATGTAACCAATAGATTCCAGCATCAGTTTTCCAAGAAGCCCAGTTCCCTATATTCCAATCTTGAATAGTCTTCCATTCATTACGAGCCACATCATATTGCTTCCAAATATATTCCACGTTATTTGCTGGATAATTTTCTAATACTGCTCCTACATCGATATGTTCATCTCGTATAATCCAGGTAAGGCGTAGATCCTCAAAGAATTCTAGATTTCCAAAAGCATTTAAATCTACATTGCCTTCAATTCCAGCTATCCGCCCTAAAGAACTATATTGCCAACCTCGATAATTGGCAGGATATTTAAATAAAGTTCGCGGCCCGTATGTGGCTACCCAATGCGTTTTATTGTGAATATAAGGAGAATTTAACTGATCATCGAGATAAAAAGGAGCTGAGTAGACGGATAGGTTGTGATATCCCGCAGCTTCTAATTTTTGCCACCAATTCTTTACAATTTCTTCATACTGCTGCGGAGTACTCGGTGGAGTATGCCCACTCCAAGTCCAATTTTCTAAATCATAATAGACCGGATAGGCTAAATCCCCGGGAGATACTCCTGCTTTACGCAGTAATTCCACCGTATTATTACCTTCTTCACCCGCTACCGCGCCATTATATGCATAAGAATATAGGTAGACGCCGAATGGAATACCCAGCCTTTTAAGTTCTCGTATATTGTAGAGGGCTTTTTTATCGATATTTTCACTTCCCCACCCAAAACCGATACGAATTATGGCTCCCTCAACTCCAGAATTTTTAACTGCATTCCAATCAATATCTTTTTGCCATTCCGAGACGTCAATTACCCCTTTGGCTTGTTGGGCAAAAAGCGCACCATTTTTTTGAAAAAACGCGGGAGTGCCATTATGGGTGCCCCAATACGGCCCCCATTCGCTATTCGGTAGAGCAGATTTCACATTTGCAATAGGTGGATACTGTACTTCCGCTTGTCTGCCGGTACTGCGCGCAAATCGAGAATTTTCAACGGCAGCAGGAGCGTTGTCGATACTCTCCCGCACTTCTTTAATTGGCACCGGAATAAAAGATTTACCGTTGGTCTTTGCTAACGGATCTGGTTGAGTATCTGGAGTGCCAAACCACTGCTCATTTACCACTTCTTCTCCAGTTTCTACATTTCGCACTACTCCCGCACGAGAAACCGCTAATTCTGAAGAAATTAACTGACTATCGTCAGAAATATTTTCCGCAATACGGCTCGGCAACTCTTCATCAGAGTTCAATGGAATCGATTCTGCAGAATCAGAAGAAACATTTTGCAAAGCGAAGCTCTGCTGCGGAAAGTAAAAAATCCCGACTAGAGCTATACCCAGTGCTAAACAAATACTTTTAGAAAATCGTATTTTTATTTCTTTATTCATGCCGATATCCAATTCTTGCAAAAATCAACTATTGAAGCCGTAACTTTACTGAGAACTACTGCAAATATAAAGCTCAATACGCATACAGTAGCGAAAAGAAAATAATACCTTTTCACTTCGAAAGTACTCGTATTAAGTACGCGATAAACTTCCATAATTATCACGTGATGGACCAAAAAAATTCCATAAGAATACTTAGAAATTAAATTAAAAGGAGCACGCACGATTTGATGATCAAGTAGCGTTCCAGCTATTACTAGAATAATAAATAATGATATTCCTACCGCCGTCGTAGCGATATTTTCATTAAAATCTGGGAAGAAACTAGCGAGCACTAAAATGCCGGCAGCGGGGATAAGCAAAAGTTTTGGAAATTTTTTCCAGTAAATCATAAAGTACATTCCGAACACTAATTCGGGCAGTCGTACCGAAATTATCATTGCAGCAGGTAATCCGCTGCCTTGAAGATACCAAACCTGTCTCTTATACACATCTGACGCTGCCGACG
>NZ_CAMXYE010000069.1 GCF_947253055.1 uncultured Arcanobacterium sp.
TTAGAATAACGGTCTCGTGGGCTCGGAGATGTGTATAAGAGACAGCGGAAGAGGTCACTGGTTCGATTCCAGTATCGCCCACCATTGATTGTTATTTGCTCAATTTTTAAGTAATTTTTTTACGTGATTTTTAGGTAATTTATTTGTGCGATTCTTGCCTAATTTTATTTCCTCAATTCTTGCGTGCCTATTTTTCTCTGATTTTCTGAATTATTTAGGGATTTACTCGGTTTAGCGGGCTCAGCGCCAAAAATTTTTACCTAGTTTCTATTTACCGCACAAAATTATTTATTGTCGGTAAAATTCCGCGGAAGTATTTCGTGCTTTTCATGAGTAATCTCCAAGTTTTTTCCAAGTTTCCCCCAAATTTTTCTTCGTTAATTTTAGGGATAGCACTAAAAAGTGCGTAGACTATAAATGATTCAATCCACAGGTGCCCCGGTAGCGCATCTGGATATACAGGAGGAAATAGTGAATCTCATAGTAGATGGCGTAGAAGTAGAAATTACCGCTCCGATAAGCGGAATTGAATATTTTGCTTCGAATCGCAAAATCGTTGCTCTAAAAGTAGCGGGAGAATTGAAGGATTTAGCCACCGATTTGGCTACGATTCCCGCAGGTACGCAAGTAGAAACAGTTTTAATTGACAGCCCCGAAGGTCTGAATATTCTGCGCCATTCTGCTACGCACGTGCTGGCACAAGCTGTGCAAAATAAATTCCCAGCGGTGAATCTCGGAATTGGTCCTTTTATTACCGATGGCTTCTACTATGATTTTGGAAATATCGATGCAGTCACTCCCGAGCTGCTAAAAGAGCTCGAAAAAGACATGAAACGCATCATAAAATCTGGGCAACGTTTCGTGCGGCGCGTGGTGAGTGAAGCAGAAGCGCGCCAGGAGCTTAAGGATCAGCCTTATAAATTAGAATTAGTTGATTTAAAAGGCGGAAGCGATGCTGATAATGACCAAGCCGCCGAAGGAGCTTCGGTGGAAGTGGGCGGCAGTGAGCTCACTATGTACGATAATGTAGATCGCAATGGCCACTGTGTATGGAGTGATTTATGCCGAGGCCCGCACTTGCCTAATACCAAACTGATTGGCAACGGTTTTGCACTCACCCGTTCTTCTGCTGCTTATTGGCGAGGAGACCAAAAGAATGATTCTCTGCAACGTATCTACGGCACTGCGTGGGCAAGTAAAGAAGATTTGCTCGCTTACACGGAGCGGATTGCCGAGGCAGAGCGGCGGGACCATCGCAAACTAGGTGCGCAGCTCGATCTATTTTCTTTCCCAGATGAGATAGGTTCCGGATTAGCAGTATTCCATCCAAAAGGTGGAATCGTGCGGATGGAAATGGAGAACTATTCCCGGCGGAAGCACCTAGAAGGTGGATATTCTTTCGTGAACACTCCGCATATTACGAAAGCAAATCTTTTCCAGGTTTCGGGTCATTTAGATTTTTATGCTGAGGGTATGTATCCGCCTATGCACATGGACGAAGAGCGAGATGCGGAAGGCAATATTACTAAGCAAGGGGCAGATTATTATTTGAAGCCCATGAATTGCCCGATGCACAATCTCATATATCGCTCCCGCGGAAGATCTTATAGAGATTTACCTTTGCGGCTTTTCGAATTTGGCACCGTATATCGCAATGAAAAATCGGGAGTGATTCATGGTTTGACGCGCGCCCGCGGTTTCACGCAAGACGACGCCCATATTTACTGCACGCGGGAACAGATGAAAGAGGAGCTTTCCGGTTTGCTCAACTTCGTACTGGAGCTTCTCAAAGATTACGGCTTGGATGATTTCTATCTGGAGTTATCTACGAAGAATCCGCATAAGTATGTAGGAAACGACGAAGTGTGGGAAGAAGCTACTCGTACTTTGGCAGAAGTGGCGGAAGCTTCTGGCTTAGATCTTGTGCCAGATCCAGAAGGAGCCGCTTTCTATGGGCCGAAAATTTCTGTGCAAGCGCGGGATGCTCTCGGGCGTACCTGGCAGATGTCCACAATTCAGTTAGATTTCAATTTGCCAGAAAGATTCGAGCTGGAATATACGGCAGCAGATGGAAGCCGCCAACGCCCGGTGATGATTCACCGCGCTCTCTTTGGTTCTATTGAGCGTTTCTTCGGAGTGCTTACGGAGCACTACGCGGGAGCCTTCCCAGCTTGGCTAGCGCCGGTGCAGGTGCGCTGTATACCGGTCGCCGATGCTTTTATTCCGTATCTAGAAGAAGTGGCGGGGCAGCTGCGGGAAAAGGGAGTGCGGGTGGAAATAGATACCTCTGCCGATCGCTTCCCGAAGAAGATTCGTAATGCGGCAAAAGAAAAGATTCCTTTTACGCTAATTGCGGGTGGGGAAGATGTAGCTGAACAAGCGATATCTTTCCGGATGCGCGACGGATCGCAGCACAACGGTATTCCACTTGCCCAAGCGATAGAGCATATTCTGAGCGACATAAAAGAGCACCGCAATCAGTAGAGACTTAACTGCCACCTTTGGCTTTCGAAAAAATTTCGAAAAGCTCTGGATAAGAATTTTTGAAATAGTTTTCCGAGAGCCAACGAGGGCAGATAGACAGGCGAGAAAGTAGGAGGAGTTTTGCTTAGCAGATCGGGGCGCCCCTTGGCGCAAAAGATATTCGGACCAATCGCCCGCGTCTTCGTGCGACTAGGTATTTCTGCTAACACCGTCACCGTGGTGGGTACTCTGCTCAGTATTCTCACTGTCTTGGTGTGTTTTCCCTTGAATCACCTAGTACTAGGGGTAGTAATCGGCGGAATACTGGTAATTTTCGACAACTTAGATGGGCAAATTGCGCGTATGACCGGCACCCAGAGTGCCTGGGGAGCTTTTCTCGATTCTTCGATGGATAGATTCAGCGATTCCGCAATTTTCGTAGCTCTAATTCTATGGGGGTACTTTCAAGCTACATCTGCGGCTCGCCCCTGGATGATGTTGGGCGCCCTCCTGGCGTTAATTTTCAGCATCATAGTTTCTTATGTGCGGGCGCGGGCAGAAGGAATCGGCTACGGAGCAAGCATCGGAATCGCAGAAAGAGCTGATCGTTTGGTGCTGGCCGGCGTCTGCATTATTTTAGTCGGTTTTGGTCTCTCCGACTGGATACTTGTGGCGGGAATGTGGATACTAGCTGCACTTTCCTTTATTACTATCCTACAGCGCATGTGGGTGGTATATAAGCAAACGCAGCAAGATGCACCTTCTAGAGCGGCAAAATCTGCCGGAGCGGAAGTGACAGCGCCGAAAGAGGAAGAAAAGTGAATATAATGCGCGTATTTCGCGCTGCTGATTTCCTAGTGCGGCGTTTTCCGGAACCGTTTTCGCGGAGTATTTTCGAAGGTATTGGGGTTATCGCTGGGTTTTCTGATCTCAAAGGAGTAGCCCAACTGCGCAAAAATTATCAGCGTTTAGTTCCTTTACCTACGAAATTTGCTCAACGGCGGCGCTCGAGCCGAGCTATGCGTTCCTATATGCGTTATTATCATGAAGCTCTGCTTTTGCCTTATTTAGAGCCGGAGCAAATTCTGGCGCGGGTAAGCGTAGAAAATCTCGCGCCGCTCCGGGAAGTATTAGAAGAAAATTCTTGCAGCGGGGCACTTTTCCATCTAGGAAATTGGGATTTAGCCGGGGCTTGGGCAAATATCGTTCTGGCACCTGTACATACGATTGCCGAAAAATTACAGCCGCCGGAACTAGCAGAAAGCTTTCTGAATTTTCGCCAATCCTTAGGTATGACTATCTATCCAGCCATAAAAGGTGGCAATGCGACTGGCAAATTAACGGCGGATATGCGGGCACAACGTTGTTTTACGCCCTTGCTGTGCGATAGAGATTTGAGTGCACGCGGCGTAGAGGTGCAATTAGGGGAATACCCAATTCGAGTCGCGCCCGGTGCAGCAATTTTAGCAATTCGCACCAATACGCCGATGTTTCCGATATTTATTTTCAGTGAAAACTTTGCTGCTGATAAAAAACGCCGTAAACAAGCCGGAAGTAAATGGGGAATTCATATTCAGGTGGGAGAACCCATCTATCCGCCTCAGCATATTCCGGAAGGAAAAATTCCGGAAAGTTTGCTGGTGAAAATGAATCAGGCGTGGATGATACAAGCTATGCCGGCTCTAACCGCCCACCTAGAAGATTGGCATATGCTACAAAAACTCTTTGTAGCGGATTTAGATATGGAGCGGTTGCGCCGCGCAAAAGAACGCGCACAACTGGAAGCTAAAGTGCTGGCGGAAGAAGGCGAGCAAGCATCGCTAAAAGGCAGCGAGCAAGCGCCAGCAGCGCCCGCCGATCTCGCCGCGGCGGCGGATAGAGAACAGGAAATCCAATGAGAATCGGTATTGCCTGTGGGTACTCGTGGGATGTAGCGGGTGGCGTGCAAATCCATATTCGCGATTTGGCGCAAGAGCTAATTGCGCAAGGCCACGAAGTACAGGTAATTGCGCCGGCAGAAAATCCGGAAAATTTAGAGCCATTTCTCACCTCCGTAGGAGGAGCTATTCCTATTCGCTATAACGGATCGGTGGCGAGATTAGCCTTTGGCCCCAAAGTGAATCTCGCAGTTCGGAATTGGCTGCGGGAGGGAAATTTTGATGTACTCCATGTGCACGAGCCTTTTACACCCTCAGTTTCTATGCTGGCACTTATGAATGCGAAATGCCCGGTCGTTTCTACCTTTCACACCGCTATGGATAAATCGCGGATATTTTCACTTTCGGCGCCGCTTCTAGTGCCTATTTTGGATAAAATAACGGCGCGCATAGCGGTATCTCAAGAAGCGCGCCGCACTGCGGTGCAGTATTTAGGCGGCGATGCGTGGATAATTCCCAACGGTGTAAAAGTAGAGAATCTGCAAATCACCGCGCCCGATCCGCGTTTTGCAGGCGATCCCGACCAGCCGGTGCTGGCTTTTCTGGGGCGCTTAGATGAACCCCGAAAAGGTCTACCAGTGGTAGCAGCAGCTTTTCCGGAAATTTTATCTCGCTATCCCGGGGCCCGGCTCCTCGTAGCTGGGAGAGGAAATATAGAGCAAGGCAAGCAACTTTTTGGCTCTTATGCCAGCTCCGTGAAATTTTTAGGAGGTATAAGCGATGCCGATAAAGCAGCTTTATTGGGAAGTGCAGATATCTATTTAGCTCCTAATACCGGCGGCGAATCATTTGGAATCATTCTCGTAGAAGCTATGAGCGCGGGAGCTTGTATCGTAGCTTCCGATATTCCAGCTTTTCGCGCCGTCTTAGAAGACGGCAAATACGGCTTCCATTTCCGTAATGAAGATGCCGCTGATTTAGCCGCCGTAGTAAATAAGGCTTTGGCTAATCCACAGCAGCGCCAAGAAATTAGTGCCCGGGCTGCCCAGGGGGCTTGGAAATACGATTGGGGAAGCGTGGCGAAGCGGATTTTTCACGTCTACGAAACAGCGATAAAAATTTATCAGACGGAGGTGGATTAACTATGTGGTGGTTAATCCTCTGTGCACTGGGAGTGGTTGCCTTTCTGATCTGGGCTTTTTGTGTGGCGCGAAAATTGAATGCGTTACATACCAAAGTGTTGAAATCGCGCAAAGCTTTAGAATTGGCTTTAATCGTGCGGGCGCAAAAGGCGGAGGAAATGGCGAGTAGTGGTGCACTGGATATCGCCAGCGCAGTTTTACTCCAGGCAGCAGCGCACGATGCTTTAATCTACGCTCAGTTACCTATAGTTAATGACGGCTTAGATGCTTTTATTAATATAGATTTGCCGCCCGCTAGCGAATTGGCGGAGAAAGATCGCAACGATATTATTGAAAATCCGGCCGGTGCGCGGCTAGCAGTTGAATCGGAACTTTCCCGCACCCTGCGGCTAACTATTGACGGCTTAGCGAGCACTGATTTTACTCCGGCGCAGGAGCAAATCTATAAATCCTTGCAACGTAGCCGCGAGAATATCCGTTTAACCCGCGCCTTCCACAATTTACATGTGTCGCAGGCGCGGCGAGTACATAGAAAAAGATTGACGCGTATTTTTCACTTAGCGGGAAATGCGCCCTCGCCCCATACGGTGGATATAGATGATAGATAGCAGAGAAGTGGGAAGAGAATTCCTTAAGCGAAAAAGGATATCTAAGCGCGGGCGCGCTTTCGGATATTCCGGTTTAGCTACAGTCGGTATTCTTTTATCCGGCTGGGCTTTCATATATTTACTCCCATTTATAGTGGGCAGAGCAGCTCCAGGTGGGGTTTTTCTAGCCTTCATCTATGCGCTGGTGCCGGTGGCTTTCACTCTCTTCCTCGTCGCTATGATTGACCGCTGGGAGCCCGAGCCGCGTTGGATGTATATTTTCGCTTTTACCTGGGGAGCAGGTACCTCCGTATTATTAGCGGTTCTTTTTCAGGATTTTTTTCGGGCACTATTGCGCGATTCTGCCGATGCTCAGCTAGTTGCGCTCGCTTCTGATATGCGCTTTACCGCCTCCTATGTGGCACCCTTTACCGAAGAATTAATCAAGGGTGGCGGAGTGCTCCTGATCTATTTTATTTTCCGCCGCTATTTTGATGGGCCGGTAGACGGCATCGTCTACGGCGCCTTAATCGGAGCCGGTTTCGCATTCACCGAAAATATTCTCTATTTCTTAAATGACCTCGAAGAGATTTCTCTTCTTTTCCATATTCGCTTCTTAGATGCACCTTTTAACCACGAAGCATGGACGGCTATCTTTGGGTTTTTCTTAGGTTTCGCCCGCTATTCATCGAAAAAATTAGCTCCCTTGCTCTATATGATGCCGGGATTAGGCGGAGCGATATTGGGGCATTGGTTCAATAACGACGCTTTGAATTGGCCGGGAATGACCTATGAGAAGTATCTATTACTCTCTAATGCGCCAGCTCTGATAATTTTCATTCTTCTTATCTATTTCGCGCGTCAGCAAGAAAAAGAAGTAGTGCTAAAGAGTCTTGCGCACTACGTCGAAGCCGGCCTGCTAAGTAATCTGGAAGTGGAGATGATTGAATCTTTAGCGGCGCGCCGAGCTGCCCAGCGCTGGGTGGAATCATTAGCCCGTAAGCGGCAAGAGAATCCGAATGAGCTCCGCGCCGTCATGCAAAATTTCCAGGCAAAACTTCTCGAGCTAGGCTATCTGCGGGCGCGGGAAATCGGGGAAAATAAAGTGCGGCTGGCACGTAGCCAGCGGCGAGAAGCAGAAATTTTAGCGGAGTTGGCCGCCGATAGAGCGCGCATTACGGGAGAATATTTTTAATATGGCAGAAAAGAAAGCGCAGAATCCCACCGAGCGTGAATTAGCGGCGGCGATGCGCAGTGAATGGCCAAAAGATGCCGAAGGGTATCCACATCGGCAGGCGGCGCGGGTAATTCCCTATACGCGTAGCGGAGAAATATTTCTTATCAGGGGTCACGATTTTGGCAAAGCGGAGCGGGCATGGTGGTTTACTGTAGGAGGCGGAATTAAAAGAGGCGAAACTGCTCGCAGTGCGGTAGTACGCGAGCTACGGGAAGAAACTGGTTTGCAAATTTCTCCTACGCGGCTGGAAGGGCCAGTTCTCTACCGCAAAGCCACTTTTTATTTTTATCTAGAGACGCGCCGGCAAGA
>NZ_CAMXYE010000070.1 GCF_947253055.1 uncultured Arcanobacterium sp.
TGCGTAGCTAGTGAATAGCTTTGCGTAGCTAGTGAATAGCTTTGCGTAGCTAGTGAATAGCTTTGCGTAGCTAGTGTGCAGTGAGATGATCTGGTTGGCAGCCGCATTCTGGATGCGGAGGCACCGAAATAAGCTGCACTTTTCCTGGCGCGGGAGGAATTTTCCAGACGGCGTAGCGAATTTGGGTGGTATGAAAATCGATTAAATTTAATAGTTCTCTCCCCGCTAAGCTGGCAGCTAACTGCAGGCTGCTCATTTCTGGCACTACCGGCCGCCCGTGTAAAGCTTGCGGCACTAACTTTGGCCAGTTCGGATCAGCTGCGCGGCGATGTTGATAGAAGCAGTTAGCGCAAGTGCCTAGATGTGGGCTGCAGAGAGTGCCGATATAAATATCTAATTCTTCTACCCAGCACTGTAAGCAGGTAACCCCGCGTGCTAAATATTCGCCTACCACTATCGGATCTAAAGTGTGCGAACCAGATAGCACCACGATATCTGGTAAAAATTCGGAATCTTTTTTGCTTGAAAATGAGATATGGGGACTAATCTGCCGCAAAATAGTGGTAATTCCATGTGTACGCGGCAGGCCAAAGAATTGGGTTTGCAATTGGGAATGGTCAAATTCTCCTATTTTTTGCATATCCGCAGAGTTGAGAAAATTAATTCCAGCCGCCGCTAAATACATAGCGATGGAGCATCCTAGCTGGTCCAGGCGAGGTAGAGAAATTTTTATTTTTGCGCGGTGGGTAGGTAATTTGCGGTGCAGGCGTTCCCAAGCTAGCCCGTCAGCTATAGTCGGCTTCTCTTCGCTTAAAAGCTCATTTTCTTTAAGCATCTCCAAAATGTCTTGGAGGCGCGTCTCCGGAATATCTCGCTTTGCCGCCAGGCTTCTTATCTCCGAAAGAGTATGTGGAATAGTGAGCATATCTATAAGTTGTAGCTCGGCTCGGTTATAAGTAGCTAACTCTACTTTTCGCCTAGTATCTAATCCTATCTGTGCCTGCTGGGGGCTTACCCAGTAGATTCCCATTCCCGGGGTGATATGCATGGCAGCTCCTCTGCGAAATACTTACTTTTATCGGGTGTATCTCGACTCTAAAGAGCTTTGCCGGCGGCGATAAAAAGTATCCGCAACTGTGGAAAAGAAAATATAAGTAAAACGAAAAAGAGGATAATTCCGCAATTAGTGGCGGGCTTTTACCTAGCTACTTATTCCTAGCTACTTATTCCGCAGAGTCAGGGGTATCAGAGGAATCGGAATTATCAGGCGCATCAGCAGCACCGGGAGCACCGGGAGCACCGGGAGAAGTAGGCGGCATAAATTTTGGTTCATGTGGCACTTCTTCTGTATTTTGTGGGTTCTCGCTGAAAAGATCGGCGAGAAAAGAATCCAGTTCGGCTTCGATATCGGTATTTTTTTCTTGGGCGAAGAAACCCTCCGGGTCGGCCAAATCTGCCGCAGTGGGCAGTAAATCTGGATGCCGCCATAGGGCGTCACGCTCAGCAATGCCGAGTTTCTGCTCTGCCATTTGCCAGAAAGTGATCGAATTTCGCAGCTGTCGCGGCGCCATCTCCATTCCCAACTGGGCTTCCCAGACGTGCTTAGCCGGATTGTCGGTGGCGTAGCGGCGATTAAACATTTCCCGCAAAGGTACTGCATTAGGTAAATGAGGTGCTACGGCGCGCGCGGATACTTCCGACACCCAACCTTCTATTAAAGAAAGGAGGTGTTCGAGGCGCTCTAGCGCATCTTCTTGGGCTGGGCTGAGCCCGAGCGAAAAGATGCCGTCTAAATCGATTTCTTGGATAGCCTGCGGGTTGTCAAGGCTAATATCGCGAATCTTATCTTCTATGGCGCTGGTATCTATTTCGATTCCTTGAGCGAATTCCGCCACAGTGTCTAAGACGCGGGCTCTAAGCCACGGTACCCCAGTATAGAGCCGGGCAGCAGCTACTTCGCGTACTGCAATATAGCTGAGTATTTCGCTCGCGGGCACTTCTAAATCTTTCGAGAATTCGGCGATATTTGCCGGCACCAGGGCAGCAGTGGAACCTTCGGTGAGTGGCAGGCCAGTATCGGTAGACCCAAAAGAAGAAGCAGCTAAATCTGCTAAAGCACTTCCGTATTGCATTCCCAGCATTGAGGCCGTGATATTCTGCAGCAGTGAATCAGTGTTCGGAAGTAGATTGCGCATCTCTTCCGGAGCATATTCGATTTGTGCGGTAAAAGATTCTCCGAAGGCGCGGGCAATATTTTCTCCTACTGGATCGAGGAGGCGCTTAAAAGTGGGCAGGGAATGGGCAATCCAATCCAGCCGCGTCCAGGCCATATTCGGGCCGGAAAGTGGATTGATTTCACTCGCTGCATCTAGCCAGAGTGAGGCGGCGCGCAGAGCTTGCCGAGCTGTTTCTGCTTCGCCAGCGGTAAGTTTATCCAGTTTTTGCTGAGTTATTCTTTCGCGGGCTACTTTTTCTGCGATATTCCAGTTGACGGCGCCGGCGCCAGAGGAGCCTAACATTTGTTGAATCTGCTGGGTAATAAGAGTGAAATTTTCATTGCTAAATATATCCGGCAGTGTCCCCGGATTTATGCCTTGGCCCTGCAAAGCCTGTAGTATCTCTTCGGCGGCCGCGTCTCCCAGTACAGCGCGCAGCATTTTTTCCCAATCGGGCTTGCCCGGCTCATCAGGGGAAAATTCACTCATTTTTACCTCCTAGGATCCTTCCTCAGGTAAGTCTTTCACAAATCTAATCTATAAGAATAATTCTCCGCGAGTAGCGAACTGCACTGCCGGCGGTTTTGGTAGAGTAGAAAAGCATTAGAGAATCAGTCTGCAGAATGAGAATGCAGAATAGGAATAGAGAAAGCGCGATGGGAAGAATAGATCTACGAGATAGCCGGCAGCGAATAAAGCTGGCGGCAGTGGTGTTTATTGTGCTGATAGCGCTGGGAATGGTAATTCCCTCTGGTTACGTAGTAGCTTCTGCTGGCCCCGCTATAAATGTAAATTCTTCGGTAGAAAACAAAGAAGTAGTGGAAATTAAAAAGGCACAGACCTATCCGAGTGATACGCGGCTATTGATGACGACGGTGGCTGCGCAGGGCACAGCGGATAGAGGAGTGCTAGGGGCGCAGGCTTGGTATGCGTTATTACGTAAAAATAAGCAACTCTTGCCAGTAGAGGTTATGTATCCGCAGAATCTAAATGCCGATGAGTACAAAGAGCAGAATAAAGAGTTGATGGAGTTCTCTCAAGATTCTGCGGCTCTTATTGCTTTCGAATTAGCTGGATATAAAGTATCGATGCAGATAAAAGTAGTGGGAGTAGATCCGAATAATCCTTCCGGTAAAGTCCTCAAAGAGGGCGATATTATCAAGGGAATGAAAATTTTCCCCCAGGATTCCTACTACGAGCTGAAGACCCAAAATGAACTTTCGACGGTGATAGATAGAGTTCCGCCGAATACTACCCTCTATTTCCAAATCGTGCGGGATGGAAAAGAGCAGGAAGTACACTTCGAGACGATTCCGTATAAGAAAGATGCCACCGGTTGGGTACATCCAGGTTCGTTGCTCGGAGTGACCATTGAGGCAATTAACGTCAAAATACCGGCGACGGTGGAGTACTTACTGAAAGATATTGGTGGGCCGAGTGCAGGGAATATGTTTGCGCTGGCTATATACGATAAACTCACCAAAGGTTCACTCGGCGGAGGGCACACTATCGCCGGTACGGGCACGGTAGCTTGGGATGGCGATGTGGGGCCAATCGGAGGTATTACTCATAAAATGCGGGGAGCAGCTGCAGAAGGGGCGCGCGAGTTCTTAGCTCCTGCTCTGAACTGCGCCGAAACTATTGGCTATGAGCCGCCGGGAATGCGCGTATGGGCAATACGCAATACGCAGGAATCTATCTTGGCGGTGGCAGAAATTGCGCAAGGAAATACCGAAAAGCTCACCAGTTGCCGAGATTTAGTTGAAAAGCAGCAGCAGGCGCGCCCTTAGCCCAGAAATGCCCCGCTGGAAAACGCTTTTAGTCTTGAAAAGTCTGCGCCAAGGCTTGAGTAATTCCAGGAGCTAATTCGGCGCCGGAAAGTACCATCTTTTCGGTGTCATAGGCACGGAGGCGGATAATACACCAAGCATCTCCAGCGCGAGTGACGCTAGCAGTAATGCGCGCTTCCTGTTTATCAGGATGATTTTCGAGAGCTTTTAAGGCCGCTTGCGGGTCTTTCGGTAATTTTGCTTCGGCGGCCGGCGGCAACAAAATTCGCTCTACAGTTAGGGCAGCGCCATCAACAGTATCCGGCCAGGCAATTTGCGCCAATAATTCTCCAATTCCGGCTGCTGCCGGCAGATTCTCTTGCTCAATTGAAAGCATAGCTTGCGGCGAGTTCAAATCGTCGCTGTTCACTCCCGGCGGTAAATCAGCTTCTAAAGCTGGATTTTCTGCCAAGGCTTTCTGTGCTTTCACCAATGCGAAGAGATGCATCTGCCCATTCCAGCCGCCGCGAGCTACATATCTATCTATTTCCCGCGCCGTGGCTTCTAAAGAATTAATTGCGTCCATAATTCTATATTGGCATAAGCAGCTACTCGGACTCATTTTTTCGCTCTGGGCGCTTTTTTCACCTTCGTCTTCTCACTACTCCCTCTTTTAAGTTAGATTAGTCTTAAGCAGATATTTCTATTACGTAAGTTGAGGTCGGAATTTGGCTACTTCAGCAGCAGCAAAATTGAGAACTCCCGCAGGGGGAGGAAAAAAAACAGGTAAGAGCGGTGCTTTTATCCCTACTTTAGTGGTACTTGCATTAATCCTGGCGGCAGTGGTATTTCTCTCCGAATTTTGGACGGAAGTGCAGTGGTTTAAGCAGATTAATGCTTTGCGGGTGTTTTGGACACAATACGGAGCAGCCCTATTAGTGGGTTTAGCTGGCACTCTAATTGCTGCTCTAGTATTTGCCCTGAATATTCGGATAACGCTTGGAAAGAAGCTACACTCAGAGGCTGGGGCAGAAGTAGCGTTGAAGCCCCGTTCGCAAGATATCTATCTAAAGGCATTGCGTTCGCATAGCTGGCTGGCATACGGAGTTATTCCCTTGGTGCTGGGGCTCCTAGTTGGAGGGCGCCTCGGATTTTCTTGGCGCACTGTATTGCTCTGGCTGCATGGGTCTTCTTTCGGCACTAAAGATCCGGAGTTTGGGATGGATGTTTCCTTCTTCGTATTCACTTTGCCTGCGCTGCACTTAATTCTGAGTTTCTTCATTACTTTGTTAATTACCTGTGTAATTATCGGCGTTATCGGTTACTGGCTTACGGAGAGCTTGCCGGAGAAAAATACGCGCGTGCGCTTGCCGAAGCGGATCCAGATACACCTAGCGGTATTGAGCGTATTCTTTGCTTTTGTAATAGCCGCCCAGTTCTGGCTCGCGCGCTACGATTTATTGCTCGGCAATAATCAGCGTTTTTCGGGCGCCAACTTCACGGCTATCAACGCTTCGAAGCCGGGATACACCATTTTAGCTATTTCTGTATTCCTCATCGGTATTCTGCTCATAGTTGCGGCTGTAAAGCAGCTCTGGAAACCGGCTCTGGTAGGAGTAGCTGCCACCGTCACCGCCGCCTTGGTACTCAGCGTGGTATACCCGCTCTTAGTGCAGAATTTCAAAGTGAATCCAAATGCGGTGGAGTTAGAGTCGAAGTATATACAGCGTAATATCGACGCCACGCTAGCTGCTTACGGTTTAGAAAATGTGGAATCTCAGCAATATGCTGCGCGCACCGATGCAAAGAGCGGGCAGTTGCGCCACGATTCTGAAACCGCAGCCCAGATTCGTTTGCTTGATCCGACTATTGTGGCTCCGTCTTTTAATCAGTTACAGCAGAATCGCCAATACTATGAATTCTTAAATCCGCTTGCGGTAGATCGTTATGAAATTAACGGGAAGATGCGCGATACGGTAGTGGCTATGCGGGAGCTAAACCTCGGTGGTCTGGATAACTCGCGCCGTTCGTGGGTAAATGACCATACGGTGTACACTCACGGATTCGGAGTAGCTGCCGCCTATGGAAATACCATGACCACGAAAGGCGATCCTACTTTCTGGGAGGCAGGCATTCCTTCGGCAGGAGAGATGGGTGATTATGAATCACGCGTCTACTTCGGAAAGAAATCTCCTAGCTACTCCATTGTGGGGGCACCCGAAGGCAGCGATCCTTGGGAATTAGATTATCCGGACGATAAGGCTCCGAATGGGCAAGTGAATACTACCTATAAGGGCAACGGCGGGCCGAAGATTTCCAATGTCTTCGACAAGCTGCTCTACGCGGTAAAGTTCCGTTCCACTGAGCTTTTCTTCTCAGATCGAGTTACGAGTGAATCGCAGATTCTTTTCGATCGCGATCCGCATAAGCGACTCAGTAAAGTAGCTCCGTATTTGACGCTAGATTCTAAGGCACTACCGGCAGTGGTAGATATGGACGATAATCCGGATACGCCAAAAGAATTGGTGTGGATTATCGATGGTTACACTACTTCTAATAATTATCCATATTCGGCGCGCGAGACTTTAGCGGAGGCGACGATGGATTCGCGTACCCGCCAAGTCTCTAGCACGGCTCCGGAAGAGATAAACTACATTCGTAATTCGGTAAAAGCGGTGGTAAATGCTTATGACGGAAGTGTAAAGCTCTTCCAATGGGATCAAGACGATCCGATAATTAATGCCTGGAAGGGAATTTTCCCGGGGCAGATTACTCCGCTCGCAAAGATGCCGGGAGATTTAATTGCGCATGTGCGCTACCCAGAAGATCTCTTTAAGGTACAGCGCACTCTGCTCGCTCGCTATCACGTAAAAGATGCAAAATCTTTCTACTCTGGCGGTGATTTCTGGCAGGTGCCGCGCGAGCCCACGATGGCCGTGAAAGAAAATACTCCGGCGCAGCCTCCGTATTATATGACGCTGCAAATGCCGGGGCAGGATGCCGCTTCCTTCTCGATTACCACTTCTTATATTCCGGGTGGTAATACAAACCGAAATGTAATGACGGGATTCTTAGCAGCAGATTCTAATGCGGGGAACGAGACCGGAAAGATAGCTGATTCGTATGGTAAATTGCGACTGCTGGAAGCTCCACGAGATTTGACAGTTTCCGGGCCCGGGCAGGCAGAAAATACTATGCTCACCAATCCGGATGTCTCTACCGCTTTGAACCTGCTTCGCCAAGGGGGCACGGAAGTGCTAGAAGGTAATTTGCTTTCCTTGCCTATCGGTGGTGGCCTACTCTATGTACAGCCAATATACGTGCAGGCTTCTTCGGGTACGCAGTATCCGACTCTGCAGTATGTATTGGCGCTCTTCGGCGACCAAGTAGGATTTGCTCCTACTTTAGACGAAGCCTTAGATGAGGTCTTCGGCG
>NZ_CAMXYE010000071.1 GCF_947253055.1 uncultured Arcanobacterium sp.
ATCTGCTACTGCTCTAATTACATCCGTAATTTCTGCTCCGCGCACCGTCTTGAGCAGAAAAGCTTTTGCGCCCGCTTCGAGGGATTCGGCTACGGCGTCGTCGTCATCAAAAGAAGTGAGCACAATGCACTGTGTATGCGGAGAATATTCACGCAACTGCTCGATAATATCTAGCCCGGTTCCATCCGGCAAGCGTAAATCAATCAGGGCTACTTCCGGCTGCATAAGCTCCGCCCGGCGCAAAGCTTCACTTACGGTACCGGCTTCTGCCACCACATTTAACCCTTCAGAGCGGTCTATGACTTCCGCTATTCCGCGTCTTACCACTTCGTGGTCATCGATAATCATCACATTAATCAATTTACTTTTCATAGATTTCTCCTCTCAGCTTGGCCTCTGGCATTGCGGGCAGTAGTACGAAGATCGTCCGGAAATTTTTTCTCTTACTAAAAGTGTGCCACATCGCGCACAAGGCTGCCCAGCGCGGCCATAAGCCTGCAAAGAACGCGAAAAATAACCGGATTCGCCATTTACGTGCACATAGAGCGCGTCAAAAGAAGTGCCGCCAGCTGCTATCGCCGCGCGCATCACTTCTTGTGCCTGTTGATAAAGCATAATTATTTTCGCCGCCGGGAGCTTATCAACTGCCGTACCCGCATATATCTGCGCAGCATAGAGAGCTTCATCGGCATAGATATTGCCAATCCCCGAGATACAATTCTGCTCTAGAAGCAGCGATTTTATCGAAATTTTCCGGTTTTTTACCCGCTCTACACAAGCGGAAATATCTACTGCCGGGTCTAGTGCGTCGCGGGCAATATGAGCCGCGCTGCGGGGAATATAAGCTAAATCTGTGCCGCATCCTCCCACTTTCTCATCAAGCGTAGGAATTAAAGTATCGGGAAGTAAATAACCAAAAGTGCGCTGATCAATGAAATCAAGGCGCGTGCCATCTTCTAGGTGCAGAGTGGCACGCCGATGCGGGCTGTGCGCACTATTTATCCGAAATTGCCCCGACATTCCGAGATGAGCCACTAAAGCTCTCTTTTCGAGCTGGTTTTCTTCCTCAAGTACAAACCAGAGAAATTTTCCGCGCCGCGCCACCTCTTTTATGCGTTTTCCCACTAATTCTTGCAGGCCAGCAGCAGATTTCCGCGCTACGCGCTCATGAAATTCTTCCGTTCGCACAATTTTTTTGTTGAGCACATGCGAAAGCAATCCGCGGCGAATCGTTTCCACTTCTGGCAACTCTGGCATTTTACTTAGCTGCTTCCCGCTGGCGTGCCTGCCACTGCCGAGCAGCTTCCCGCAACGGAGTGAGTATCTCTACTCCTTGCTCCGCAAGTAGAGCATCGTTTCGCGAATTCCCTAAGGGCTCTCCGGCCAGAAAATGCGCATAAGCATCCCGGCAAGCCGTCAATTTAGCTGCCTTTTGCGATGTTTCCTGTCCTTTTCCCCACTCTAATCCTTGCAAGAGCACATAGGCCGTGTAGCGTTTGGCATGATCTGGGCCGCTCGCTTCGATTCGATAGCTCACTTCTTCGCTAATTCCCAATTCGCGAATTAATTCATCGACGGCGGTGCGCCAATCGAGTGCCGGCCCCATTTCCCGCGCCTGCGCAATCTGCGCCGCGAGATGTTTTTCCACTACCGCGCGGGTGGCGTCTATTCCGTGTGTCTTATAGGTAGCGGCAATTAGCGCTTCTACTGTATCGGAGAGCAGCGAATCTTTTTCCCGACCGCCGCTTTTTTCTTCTCCCTTTCCCAGGCGCATATAAGCACCTAAATCGAGACTACGCGCAATCTCAGCTAAAGCTTTTTCCGATACACTGGCCGATTTTATTTTCGACATATCCCCTTCTGAGCTCTGCGGATAGTCAGAAAAAATCCGATCTGCAGCGATGAAACCCAGTATCGAATCTCCGAGAAATTCCAGCCGTTCGTTGTGCTCAGTTTCATTCTCATACGCCCAAGAACGATGCGTAAGAGCGATCTCCAGCAGCTGCGGATCAATATCTGCTCCCCATTTTTTCAAAAGCAGAGCGTGATCAGAATTATGCATTATCTTCAGAATCCGTTTCTTTCGCCTCTTCTGCTTGCAGTTGCGCACGTAGCTCCTCAAGAACTGCAAAACGCGGATCTAGTACTTCGTGGTGGTGCGAATCAGGCAAATCGTCCCATTTCTCTCCGCAGCCAGAGCAAAGCCCCGGGCAATCTCTTCTACACAGCGGGCGGAGTGGCAAAGCGAGTACCACCACATCGCGCAGTAGCGGCTCTAAATCTACTTGCCCATCTTGAATTGCCGGGAAATCTTGCGCTTCATTATCTCCTTCGGCCAGGAGCCGCGCAATTTCTTCTGGAGTAAAGATTACTTCGGAGACTCGTTCGTCGAGGAAAATCTGCAAAGAATCTAGGCAGCGAGCACATTTACCGCGCGCCTCCGCCTTTATGCTTCCCTGTACTAGCACGCCTTCTGATATGAGCTGCAGCTGTAAATCAATTTCTAACGGGGTGCCAGCGGGAATTTCTACTAATTCCAGAGAAATCGCCTCCGAAATAGGCAGAGTTTTTTGATAAGGGAAAATGCCGCCCGCAGCCGCCGCGATATCGGCTACATAAACTATAAAAGGTGAATTATTCTGCATCTTCTTCAGCCTGAGCTCCTTGCTCCCGCTCCGCCAGCATTTCTTGACCGGCCGCGATTTGCGCTTGTATCTGCGCGAGGTATTCTTGTACGCCTTGTAACTGCTCGGCAAGAGCGCTGAGAGTATCGGCAGAATACTTATCCGCGCCGCGCTTTATTTTCGCTGCGCGCGATTTTGCTTCATCTATTATCTTCGTGCTCTGCGATTTTGCACTCACGGTGATGGAATCCTGAGCCACTAGGCGCGAAGCCTGCTCCCGCGCTTCTGCCACTATCTCTTGCGCCTTTTTCTTGGCGTGCGCAGTGACGCGGTTAGCTGCCTCCTGCGCCTCATCCGAAACCCGCTCTACATCTTGCAGTACCGAATCTGCTTCCACTATCTGCGCCGGCACAATAGCGCGAGCAGTCTCTAAAAGATCGAGCATTTCCTCTTTATTGACTAATACTGAGGCAGAAAGAGGCATCGATTTTGCCTCATCTACCAGAGTGGTAACTTCTTCTAATACTTCTAATAGCGAAGCTCCGGATTCAGATTTTTCTACTTCTGGATTATTTTCCTGCATTTTTCCTGACTTTCTCTTTCAGTGCACTGGCTACGGCGCCTGGCACCAGATCATCGATTTTCCCGCCATAAAAAGCGATATCTTTTACAAAAGAAGAAGCGATATGAGCTAGATTAGGATCTCCAATAATAAATACCGTTTCTATGCCCGATAGATGCCGATTCAATAGCGACATCGCCTGCTCTCCATCGTAATCTGCCGCTCCTCGTAACCCTTTCACTATAGCGGCTGCCTGATGTGCTTTTGCGAAATCAGCAATCAGACCTTCCACTATCTCTACTCGTACCCGCTGCAGCGGAGCCATTACTTCCTGTGCCATCTTTAACCGCTCATCAGCGCTGAAAAGATATTTCTTTTGCGAATTTCGGGCTACTGCCACGATTACTTCGTCAAACATACCAAGCGCGCGCTCTACTACGTCAATATGGCCGTAGGTGATGGGATCGTAAGATCCTGGACATACCGCAATACTCATATATTTAGCATACTTGGATTTTCCCCGCGCACGGCACTCCACACCCGGGTATCTCCCCATTTTCTACAATCGTCGAGAAAAATTCCGGCCGGCCAGCCCGGTTCAGGCGATTTTTTGCTTCTTTCTACCAGAATCATTCCATCTTCCGCCAAATGCATAGCGCACAGCTCTAAATCAGCAGTTAGCTGGGATTCTTCTAAAGCGTAGGGTGGATCGAGCATAATTAAATCAAACTTAGGTAGATCTTCCTGCTGTAAATAACTCTGTACTTTCTGGGCGACTATCTCCACGTGAAGATCGCAAGAACGGCGATTTTCTTTTATTATTTGCACAGCAGCCGGGGCTGCTTCTACACATATGACGCGCGCGGCTCCCCTGGAAAGCGCTTCCAGCCCGAGCGCTCCCGAGCCCGAATAGAGATCTAGTATGCAGCATCCTTGGATATAGCCATAGTGCTCTAGCCGCGAAAAAATACCTTCCCGAGCACGCTCCGAAGTGGGGCGAGTACCTGCTTTCGGCACTTTTAGCTTTCTGCCTTTAGCTCTACCGGATACGATGCGCGTCATTTCAGCTCTTTTCCAAATAATCCACTTCGGCAGCTTGCTCTGCCTCCGCCACTAAGCGCCATAACTCTGGGCAGCTTTCAGCACTTTCAATACTTTCAATACTTTCAGTACTTTCTGCCTCCACCAGCTGCAGAGCAGTTTCTTTTGCTGTCGCTATAATATCGATATCGTGCAGTGCACTCAAAAAACGCAGCGCGGTCTGCTTCCCCGATTGCCGCGCGCCCAACACATTACCTTCTGCGCGCAGTTCTAAATCTTTTTCTGCCAGTTGGAACCCATCTCGCGTAGCCGCAAAAGCAGTTAAACGGGCAAATGCAAAAGTGCCCGGCGGAGATTGGTGCAGAGCTATACAGAGAGAATCTTTTTTTCCCCGCCCAATTCGCCCGCGCAGCTGATGAAGTTGGGAAAGGCCAAATCTTTCCGCGTCCATAATCACCATCATGGTCGCTTCGGGTACATCAATCCCCACCTCCACCACCGTGGTACAAACTAAAAGCGGAGTACGCCCGGCGGCAAAATCAGCCATGGCGACATCTTTTTCTTCACTACTCAGTTGCCCGTGCAATATCCCTAAATTAGAAGTGGCGAAACCCGGGCGTGCTTGCAGCATTTGGTAGACGTCTTCCACCGTGTGCAATGGTTTTTCCGAGTTTTCCGTAAAGGCCGGTAGCAAGGTACCGTCTTGCGAATCAGTACTCGACGGCGTGTCTGCTTCCCCTGCTTCCGTTACTCCAGTAAAAAGCTCTCCTTCCGTAGTCACTTCTTCCGCATATGCGGAAATACGCGGGCAAACTACGTATACTCTTCCTCCCGCTGCAATTTCCTCTTGCGCCCGCTCCCATACTCGTTCGGCTAAAGCATTATCCCAATAAGGCACCAAGAAAGTGCCTATTTCGGGGCGGCCGGCCGGTAAATCGGGAAGCGTCGATATTTCTAAATCACCAAAAGTGGTCATAGCGATAGTGCGTGGAATCGGCGTAGCCGTCATTACCAGCATATGCACTCCAGCTGCCAATTTTGCTCGTTGATTTACGCCAAAGCGATGCTGCTCATCTATCACTAATAGAGCTAAATCGGGAATCTGTACCCGCTCTTGTAAAAGTGCATGGGTACCCACTATTAACTGCGCCTGCCCGCTGGCGATTCTCCCTAAAGCAGCCCGTTTTTCCTTCATACTCAGAGAACTGCTCAGCACCTCGATACGTAACTCTCTCTCCCAGTCGGCGCGTTTTTCTCCATCCCAAGGGCGATAACGAGCAGAAGCCAAATCTCCAAGCAGCCGATACAGGCTAGTGGCGTGCTGGTAGGCCAACACTTCAGTGGGAGCCAATAATACTGCCTGCTTACCGTTGTCTATTGCCTGCAGCATTGCCCGCAGCGCTACTACCGTTTTTCCTGATCCCACATCGCCTTGTAGAAGCCGGCGCATAGGAGTAGCGGAGTGCATATCCGCCGCAATTTCTGCTCCCGCCTGCTCCTGCCCCGGCGTAAGCGCAAAAGGCAGTTCCGAAAGTAATTTCGCGGCTAACCCCTCGGAGCGCAGCGGACATTCCGGAGCTGCCTGCCGCCGTGCTTGCAATTTTCGCCGCGCCAAGACGGTTTGCAGTATCAGCGCTTCTTCATGCTTCATACGCTGGCGCGCAGCCGCTAAAGTGTTTTCCGAATCGGGGCAATGCAATTGCTTTAAAGCTGTATAACGATCTGGCAATTCATGCTGCCGCCGATAAGTTTCTGGAAGCGGATCTGGAAACTGCTGCGGATTAAAAAGGGGCCAAATCGTTTGCACGGCTTTCTCTATTTTCCAAGAAGGCACTTTTGCAGTGGCGTGGTAAATAGGAATTGGCTGGTCAAAATGGGCAGCAGCCGCATCTTCGCTATCTTTCAATACTTGATATTCGGGGTGATTTAACTGTAGAGCACCCCGATAAGTGGAAATAGTGCCAGAGAAGACGGCGCGCGCTCCCACTGGCAATTGCGTTAAGTGAAAATTCAGAGGGCGCGAATTTTTCGCAAAGAAAGTCAGGCCGAGATCGTGTGCACCGTCGCTAATTACCATGCGTAAAATAAAGCCGCGGCGGGCCCGCATAGGGCGTATATTAGCTTCTACCACTTTTGCCACTACGGTGACGTCCTCCCCCTCCCGCACTGCCTCAATTGGTAGAAGCTCTCCGCGTTTTGCGAAGCGGAAAGGCACGTGGAAAAGCAAATCTTCGGCCGTATATAGCTGCAATTTTTCCAATGCTTTTGCCGAGCGCCTCCCGATGAGCCTTTCCAGAGGAGTGGAAAGCAATGTGTATTCTTCTGCTGGCAGAGCTGGGGCAGTCACTCCCGCAGGCGCAAGTTTTTTCTGGCTTTCCATACTCTCCAGCATACCCTCTCTCCGCAAAGTGCCCTATCCCACTGCTATCGCCTTGGATTCAGAGCAGTTTTTAAGTTATGATTCTTTAGTTGCAATTCTTATATGGGCCTGTGCCCAAACGATGGAGGAGATAATCGTGGCTGCTGTTTGTGAAGTATGCGGTAAAGGTCCGCGTTTTGGCAAGAGCGTCTCGCATTCCCACGTGCGCACCAATCGTCGTTGGAATCCGAATATTCAGCGGGTTCGCGCATTAGTAGATGGCACTCCTAAGCGGCTGAACGTCTGCACCTCTTGCCTAAAAGCAGGTAAGGTTACGCGCAATATCTAGCAGAAATACTTAATAACCACAAAGAGAAGGTCTCGCAGAGGCCTTCTTTTTATTTCTCTACCCACTTAAAAGTTCTGTCCATTGGAAAGTTATGTCTATTGGAAAGTTTTGCTGGTTTGAGTTTCGCTTGTGCTTTGGGCGCACAAGGAGATACATATCCCATTTTTTATTTTCTTCCGCTCTTAACGCTCTCCTACCAATAAACTGAACAGATATAGGTATTTTGGGTGGAGATTATCCCAATTTCCCCCCGCCTATACCGCAATTGTATATATCAATTGGAGAGAAAAATGACGGGAAAATCTAGAAGCACGCATTTGAAGCGGCGCTTAACAAGTCCACAAGTTGCTATGATTGCGCTTTCCGGCGCACTGGGGACCGGACTCTTTTTGGGTTCCGGATCTACTATCT
>NZ_CAMXYE010000072.1 GCF_947253055.1 uncultured Arcanobacterium sp.
GCCTGGGAGCAAGAATATGCTGCCGCCGAGAGCCGCTGGAAGGCTCATAAAGAGCAAGTAGCGGAAGCACTGAAGGCAGATGCAGCGGCAGCAGCAGAAACTGCCGCAGCAGAAGTTCCTGCCAGCTATTCTTCGGATACGGCTCCCGCTGAAGCGGAAGAAGTGGCCGGTACGCTGGCTAGCGATGAAGCACTAGCAGCGCTGCGGGAGAAACTTACGAGCAACTAATAAAGCTGCTAAGTAAGTAGCAATAATTATTCAGCTGGGGCGGAGAAAATTTCTCCGCCCCACCGCTATAATTAGGCTGCAGAGTAGAGCATAAGTGTAAATGCACGCGCATAGATGAGAGCTGAGGATATAGGGGCAGAAATGCTGCAAATTGGATTAGGTGGCGGTATCGGTAGCGGTAAATCTGCTTGTGCGGCAGCCTTAAAAGCACTAGGGGCGCAGGTAATTGACTATGACCAGCTAGCGCGGCAGGCGGTTGCTCCAGGAAGTGCTGCTTGGCAGAAGATAGTGGTCCGGTGGGGGAAAGATATAATAGGTGCAGATGATTCATTGAATCGAGCTGCTCTCGCGGAGTGCGTATTTAACTCGGAGATGGAATTAGCAGAATTAAATTCTTTTATACACCCAGAGGTCTATCGGCTGGCATCTGCACAACTGCGCCAACTGCCCGGAAATTCAATTGTAATTCACGATATTCCACTTTTATATGAGAGCGATTTAGCTCTCCGCACCCATGCCAATATAATTTTACAGGCAGAAGAAAATATCCGGATACAGCGGCTAGTAGAAAATCGGCATTTTACAGTGGAAGCGGCACAGAAAAGAATTGCTAGCCAAGTGAGCGCAGAGAAACTGGCAGAGATTGCCGATGTCTTGATAGATAACAATGCTACGGCCACTGAATTGGCAGAGATTGCGGGGCAATTATGGAGAGAATGGTTGCTTCCTTTTGCGAAGAATTGGGAAAATCAAGAGCGCTTTTTCGCGCCGAGAGGAAAAATTTCGCCGCGCGTCAGATTTTTCGCGAATTTACCTCTTATTGTGCGAAGATTACAGAAACTGGGCTTAGCGGCACAAATACTGATAGATAGTAGCGAAGAAAAAGTGGTACAGATAGAAAAAGGAAATATGGCGGATAGGGATTTTTCTAGCGCTGTGCGGGAGAGCGGATTGCTGCTGGAGCAGGGCGAAATCAAAGCTGCTAATCCGCGCTGCACAGTTGTATTTCGACTAGCGGAGAAGAGATAAAATGCGCCCCGTTACGCCGCTAGTGCGCCAAGATGCACCTTTTCAAGTAATTTCTGATTATAAACCGGCTGGCGATCAGCCAGCGGCAATTGCTGAATTAGCGACCCGCCTCCGCGGCGGGGAAAAAGATATCGTGCTTTTAGGTGCCACCGGCACAGGTAAATCCGCTACTGCGGCTTGGCTCATTGAAGAAGTGCAGCGCCCTACCTTGATTTTAGAGCCAAATAAAACTTTGGCGGCGCAGATGGCCGCAGAATTCCGGGAGTTACTCCCGAATAATGCGGTAGAGTATTTCGTCTCTTACTATGACTACTATCAGCCGGAAGCCTATGTGCCGCAGAGTGATCTTTATATTGAAAAAGATGCTTCTTCTAATGACGAAGTGGAGCGGCTGCGCCATTCGGCTACTAACTCCCTTCTGACCCGCCGCGATACCGTGGTAGTGGCTTCGGTTTCTTGTATCTACGGCCTAGGTACTCCGCAGGAATATGTAAATAGAATGGTGCGCTTGGAGCGGGGCGGGGAAATTCCGCGCGATGAATTATTGAAAAAATTTATCACTATGCAGTATTCGCGCAATGATTATGAATTTACGCGGGGTACTTTTCGGGTAAAAGGCGATACGGTAGAAATAATTCCCGTATATGAAGAGCTCGCTATTCGTATCGAATTCTTTGGAGACGAAATAGAATCGCTCAGTTATTTACACCCTCTGACGGGAAAAGTGCTTTCTGATACGGACCATGTGCATATATTCCCCGCTTCGCATTACGTGGCGGGGCCAGAGCGCATGGAAAAAGCCTTAGCAGGTATCGCCGCAGAATTAGATGACCGGCTAGCGGTGCTGCGGGAGCAGGGGAAACTTCTCGAAGCGCAGCGGCTGGAAATGCGCACTACTTATGATTTAGAAATGATGCGGAATCTGGGAATTTGTTCCGGCATCGAAAACTATTCTCGGCATATTGACGGGCGAGCGGCAGGTACTCCGCCTAATACTCTCTTAGACTATTTCCCGGAAGATTTCCTCTTGATTATAGACGAATCACATGTGACAGTGCCGCAGATAGGAGCGATGTATGAGGGGGATATGTCGCGGAAGCGCACACTGGTAGAGCACGGTTTTCGTCTGCCTTCGGCACTGGATAATCGACCGTTGAAGTGGGAAGAATTTTTAGAGCGAATCGGGCAAACCGTATATCTTTCGGCCACACCGGGTCGCTATGAATTAGAACAAGCCGACGGATATGTAGAACAAATAATTCGCCCCACTGGATTAGTGGATCCAAAAATTTCGGTGAAGAGCACCAAAGGCCAGATAGATGATTTATTAGAAGAAATCCGGGTGCGCGTGGAGCGATCCGAACGAGTACTCGTCACTACTTTGACGAAAAAGATGGCAGAGGATCTCACGGAATACTTAGCCGAACGCGGGGTGAAGGTAGAGTATCTGCACTCCGATGTGGATACTTTGCGCCGCGTGGAATTATTGCGGGAGCTGCGTTTGGGTAAATTTGATGTATTGGTGGGGATCAATTTGCTGCGCGAGGGGCTCGATTTACCGGAAGTGTCGCTAGTGGCGATTTTGGATGCCGATAAGCAAGGTTTTTTGCGTTCCACTACCTCTCTTATTCAGACGATTGGGCGGGCAGCGCGTAATGTGGCTGGTGAAGTGCATATGTATGCCGATACCGTCACGCCGAATATGCGTCAAGCAATTGCCGAAACTAATAGGCGGCGGCAGAAGCAGATAGCTTATAACCAAGCTCACGGTATTGATCCGCAACCTCTGCGGAAAAAAATATCTGATGTCACCGATATGCTGGCTCGCGAAGATATTGATACCCAAGAATTGCTAGCAGGCGGATACCGGCAAGAGCGTACGGTGGCTACGGCGCAGCGGCGAGACGGGCAGGAGATTGCGGATCTGCTTACGGATTTGACCGCGCAAATGCATGAGGCGGCGCGCCAGTTGCAATTTGAATTAGCGGCGCGAATTCGTGACGAAATCCGCGATGTGAAGCGAGAGCTGCGCGCTATTGACGATTAAAATTCCTCGCTTATGAAGGCCATTAAGTTTGCCCAAGCAGAGCAGCAAGTTGTACGGTAAAAATTCGTAGCGGTAATTTAGCGGCGAAGCGTGGGAATAATCATTATTTTTAGTCAGGAAAATTCGCTCAGAAAAGTTAGAATAAGGGGCGGAGGGGAGTATTCCCATAGAATATCGATTCGTCAGTACGGTGCCCCGGCATCCGGATCGAGGCCAATTTTGGCGGGAAGAGACCTCCGGTACCTTTAAATAGCAATGTACCGGAAAGGGGCAAAATGTTACCGGCAATTCTCACGAACTCTGTAACCACCTTACTTCCTACCTCCGTAAACGGAGCTTCGGGGAGTGGAATGACAGTATATCTGTGGGAATGGTTTGCATTAGGTGCCGCTATTCTGGGATTGATTCTCTTTGATCTATTTGGCCATGTGCGCCGGCCGCATGAACCAACTATAAAAGAAGCTGCTATTTGGAGCGCTCTCTATGTGGGAATTGCGATTATCTTTGGTCTAATAGTTTATTGGCGGCACGGCAACCAATTTGGTACCGAATATTTTGCCGGCTATATTACGGAAAAATCGCTTTCGCTCGATAATATTTTCGTCTTCATCATAATAATTGCGGCTTTTCAGGTGCCACGCATATTCCAGCAAAAAGTGCTCATGTATGGAATTGTGATTGCGCTGCTGCTGCGTTTGATATTCATACTGGTCGGGGCGGCGCTGATTGAGCGTTTCGTATGGGTATTCTTCATATTTGGAATTTGGATGTTCTATACGGCGGCTAAGCAGGTATATGACGGCATACTGGAAGGGCGAGCGCGCGGAAAAGAAATCGATCCACACGAAGAATATGAGCCGAATTTTATCACCCGGCTTATATCGAAGTATCTGCGGGTGACGGATGGCTATGTAGGCGATAGGATGATAGCTCGCCATCAGGGAAAGACAGCTATTACTCCGCTTTTACTCTGTGTAGTTTCTATCGGTTCGGTAGATTTAATGTTTGCGCTGGATTCTATTCCTGCTATCTATGGTCTTACGCAGGAGCCTTTTATAGTTTTCGCCACCAACGCTTTTTCCTTACTCGGTTTGCGTCAGCTTTTCTTCCTAGTAGATGGGTTACTTGAGCATCTTATTTACTTGCACTATGGCTTAGCCGTAATCCTGGGCTTTATTGCCGTAAAGCTGGTGCTCCATGCCAGCCACGGTTATGGAATTTTCACTTTCGTGCCGGAGCCTTCTATCTTGGTTTCCGTAGGCTTCATCCTCGGCGTCATCCTAGTTACCATAATTTCTTCGGTTATCGGCGCGCGGCGGTTAAATAAAAAGTAGGGGCAGCTGGCTAGGCGCGTAAAATATCGTGCGCATAAAAAATGCTGCGAGCGCAGCACAAAACCCCGTGAGCGTAGCACAAAACCCCACGAGCGTAGCGTAATAATAAAATATAAACTCTGCCTCGGCCTGAGAAAGTGAATTTATTAGAAATCAGCAGGCGTGAGAAATTAGGAAGGAATAAGGAAGGAATTAGGAAGCGAAAGGCCCGATATTCGGATTCCACTCTTTGACTTCTCGATCCTTAATGATTTCCTGCGCGTGCAGTGGATCGGGATCCAGCAGCGTAAGTGCCTCGGCGGGAGTAGTAGCTTTTACAATGATAAGAGCTTGCCCATCTCCCAGGGGCCCAGAGGCTAAAAGCTCGCCTTTTTCGAAGAGACTGCGCAGAAATGCGCGATGCCCCGGGCGTTCTCTCGCTAAATCTTCGCTTTTTTGTGGATCATAGGTATATACAACTGCGTAAATTTTTTTCTCCATACGGCAATTTTAGTACGAAAGCTGCTGTAAAACATGAATTCTCTCTTAATTCCCTTTTCTCTTTTGTCAGGGTTTTCCTTGCCAGCTAAGCTGAAGATGTGCATGAAACTATTCATATTCAGGGAGCCCGAGAGCATAATCTAAAAAATATCACGGTAGATATACCGCGCGATAAGCTAATCGTATTTACGGGGCTCTCTGGATCTGGAAAATCTTCTCTCGCTTTCGACACTATTTTCGCCGAAGGTCAGCGCCGCTATGTAGAATCCCTCAGCTCCTACGCCCGCCAGTTCCTCGGGCAGATGGATAAGCCAGATATTGATTTTATCGAGGGGCTTTCTCCCGCTGTTTCTATTGATCAGCGTTCCACGAGCCGCAATCCGCGCTCCACGGTGGGGACGATTACCGAAATTTATGATTATTTGCGTTTGCTTTACGCGCGAGCTGGTACCCAGTTTTGCCCGCAATGTGGGGAAAAAGTGACGGCGCAAAGTGCCGAACAAATCGTAAATTCTCTTTTAGAGTATCCCGAGGGCACGCGCGTACAGATTCTCGCTCCCGTAGTAAAGGGACGAAAAGGCCAGCATTTAGATTTAATAAAAGATTTAAGTGGCGAAGGATTTTCCCGCTTGCGGGTGGATGGCGAAATCTGGCGAATTAATGAAGTGCCGCCGTTAGCTAAGACGAAAAAGCACAGCATTGAAATAGTGGTAGATAGATTGGCGCTGAAAGCGGGTATTCGTACTCGTCTCACTGATTCAGTGGAAACAGCGCTGCGCCGGGCAGGTGGTACTTTAATGGCTGATTTTGTAGATTTACCGGCTGCGGATAAAAAACGGAGCCGTACCTTTTCTGAGCAGCGTTCTTGCCCGCAGGGGCACATTTTAGAGTTAGAGGAAATAGAGCCCCGCACTTTTTCTTTTAATGCTCCTTATGGAGCGTGCCCGGAGTGTTCTGGTATTGGCTCTAATCTGCAGGTATCGCCGGATTTAGTGGTCCCCGATGAGGATTTAAGCATTCGAGAAGGGGCAATTGTGCCTTGGTCAGTGACTGCTTCTGCTAAAGCTCGGGAATATCATATGCGCCAGCTTTCCTCCCTTGGGAAAGAATTAGGCTTTGATATGGATATGCCGTGGAAAGAAATTCCCACTGCCGCGCAAGAGAAAATTTTGCATGGCTACAAATTTAAAATAAAAATGCAGTATCGAAATCGGTGGGGGAGAGAGCGTATCTATTCCACTGGGTTTGAAGGAGTATTGCACTTTGTGCGGCGTAAGTACGACGAAACGCAGTCGGAGTTATCAAAAGAGCGCTATGCGGGGTTCATGCGCAATATCCCTTGTGCAGCATGCGGGGGAGCGCGCTTACGCCCAGAAGTTTTGGCGGTAAAAGTGGGAGGGTTGAATATTGACGAAGTTACCCATCTTTCTATCGGGGAAGCGGGAGAGTTCTTCCAGAATTTAGAGCTAGAAGCGCGCGAGCAAAAAATTGCCCGGCAGATATTGCGAGAAGTAATCGCTCGGTTGCAGTTCATGGTGTCAGTAGGTTTGAGCTATCTCTCGCTGGCGCGTTCCGCAGGTACGCTTTCCGGAGGGGAAGCCCAGCGCATTCGCCTTGCTACCCAGATAGGGTCAGGTCTGGTAGGAGTACTCTACGTGCTCGATGAACCCTCTATTGGCCTGCATCAGCGCGATAACGATAAATTATTGAAAGCGCTGCAGCGTTTGCGGGATTTAGGGAATACCTTAATCGTGGTAGAGCACGATGAAGATACTATTCGCAGTGCAGATTGGATATTAGATATTGGCCCGCGTGCAGGCGAGCAAGGTGGAGAGATAATTTATAACGGTCCGCCGGCCGGAATTGTGGATGCCGAAAAATCTCTGACGGGTGCCTATTTGGCGGGGCGGCGGGAGATTGCCGTACCACTGCAACGGCGAAAAATAGATAAACAGAAGCAGCTGCACGTATGGGGAGCGCAAGAGAATAATCTGCAGAATATCGATGTCGATTTTCCGCTGGGAGTATTTACCGCGGTCACCGGCGTCTCCGGCTCCGGTAAGTCTTCGCTAGTTAATTCGATTCTCTACGAATCTTTAGCAAATTCACTTAATAAAGCGCGCCATCTACCTGGAAAGCATAAAAAAATTACCGGCGGAGAGAGCTTAGAAAAAATAGTGCACGTAGATCAGTCCCCAATCGGGCGTACTC
>NZ_CAMXYE010000073.1 GCF_947253055.1 uncultured Arcanobacterium sp.
GCGGCATCTTGTGCGGCTACTGCTTCTGCCTTCTCTACTATTGCTGTACGGCGTGCCAGTGCGGCCTCTTTTGCAGCTGCTCTTTCTGCTGCTACTACTTCCGCTCGCGCCGCAATTCTTTCCTTTAGTTGCGCAGCCGTCTTGCGCAAGCTCTCCACATCACCGACTACCGCCGGTTCCAATAGTTCTTTCTCTAGAGCCTGCAAAGATTTTTCGGCTTCGTGCGGAGAAATAATATTAATACGCGACTCCAACAGCTTTACCTGCGCCTGCAAATCAAGAAAACGGCGTATAAAGAGCCCGAGCGCATCTTCTTTAGTGCCACTCGCTGCAAACTGCCCGACTAGGCGTTCGTTTTCGCCCTCCCGCAGCCACACCTTGCCCTCTTCATCGACGCGACCCCATTTTGCAGCTTCTGCAGCAGCTTTATCATCTACATCCGGTACCGGAGCAGCTACTTCACCGCCCGCCGGCGATGCTTCTGCTGCCGGTGGATTAGCTACCGCTGCTTTTTCCGCACTTTTTTCTTCAGCACTGGGAGCAGAAGTAGTGGGAGCAGCAGCTTCTTTTTCTACAGGTGCTGCTTCAGCGGCGGTATCAGCGCTAGCAAGTTCTGCATTATCGTTTACTGTAGGGTCACTCATCTTTGATCTCCTTTTGAGGCCGGGGTCGGCTTTACGCACACCGTACACGTCATTCAACACACAGTTTACGCAGATTTTCTCTCCAATGTCGAAAAGCGGCAATTTCCGCTACGGTTATCTATATGATAATTCTGCGTTATAACCGTACTTTTTTAGAGGCAAATACCTATATATTGGCTGATGAGAATGCTCGTAGTGCATTAGTCGTAGATACCGGTGCGGGTTCGCGCTATTGGATTAAAGATACTTTAGCGGCACAAAATTTGCACCTAGGAGCCGTATTACTTACCCACGGCCATGCTGATCACGTCTGGGATGTATCGGCAGTAGCTGGCGCTGCGCCGGTATATATTTCTGCTCCTGATCGCTATCGGCTCACCGATCCGCTCGCTACTACGGGGATGAAGAATTCACATCTAGGTTTTACCCGCATGGGAATAGACCAATGGCAGGAGCCAGAAAATTTGCAGAATTTACCAGATGAAATTTTTTCCACCGCCGTAGAGCTCGTACCAGGAATTCCGATGCGGGCAGTTCCCGCCCCGGGGCATACGGAAGGTTCTGCCGTATTTCTTTTTACTGGGCAATCGCGCAGGGAAAATCCTGCTTCGCCAGAAATGGAAAATATCTTAGTGACGGGGCGAGAAGAAAAATTCTTGTTTTCTGGAGATGTGATTTTTAATAACGGCATTGGGCGCACGGATCTTCCCGGGGGAGATGGCTACGCAATGGCAGCTTCGCTGCGGTTATTAGTACAAGTGATAAAACCAGAAACTTTTATTCTGCCCGGTCATGGTGATACCACTTCTATGTTTCACGAAGTGCGACATTCTCAATTTTTACAAGCTGCTATGAGTTAATTTTTTCAAAACAGAGTAAAATCGGGTTTGCTGCCTGAAAAGAAAGAGAAAATTATGGCCAAAATTGCTCCGCTTTCCGGATTTCCAGAATGGCTGCCTGCCGGGCGGCTTGTTGAACAGCAAGTAGTGGATACGCTGCGGGAAACTTTTGAATTGCACGCTTTTTCCGGAATTGAAACGCGTGCGGTAGAGCCGGTAGAACGTTTACTCAGTAAAGGGGAAACCTCGAAAGAAATTTATTTACTTTCGCGGCTACAAGATAGAGAAAAATCGGGGCCGGCAGAGCTCGGGCTGCATTTCGATCTCACTGTGCCGCTCGCTCGCTACGTCCTCGAGCATGCAGGGCATCTACATTTTCCTTTTCGCCGTTATCAAATTCAGAAAGTTTGGCGGGGCGAGCGCCCCCAAGACGGTCGTTTTCGGGAATTTCTCCAAGCCGATGTGGATGTAGTCGGGCAAGGGGAGCTAGCTTTTCATCACGAAATCGAAGTTCCCTTAGTTATGGTAGACGCTTTGGCGCGTCTACCAATTCCGCGCGTGATAATTCGGGCCTCTAATCGAAAAGTAGCGCAGGGATTTTACGAGGCAATCGGCATCGAGAATACCGAAGAGACACTGCGCATTATCGATAAGTTAGATAAAATCGGGGCCGGTGCAGTGGCAGAAATTCTCCAAGAACAAGTCGGGGCTACTCCCGATCAGGCGCGCCTAGCGCTGCAGCTAGCAGAAATTTCCGGAAGTGATGCCTCGGTAGCGGATCGGGTAATGGCCCTTGGCCACAATTCATCTCTGCTAGAAGAAGGCTTAGAAGAGCTAGTAGCTCTAATCGAAGGCGCTAATGCTTTGATTCCGGGGTCGCTACAGGCAGATCTAAAAATTGCGCGCGGTCTTGATTACTATACGGGTTCGGTCTATGAATCTACTATGCTCGGGCATGAAGATTTGGGTTCCGTATGCTCTGGTGGGCGTTATGATTCGCTCGTCAGCGACGGTAAACAGGCTTATCCGGGAGTTGGCCTTTCTATCGGCGTATCGCGGATGTTGGCAAGAATTATTGGAAAAGAAACTGTAGTACCCAGCCGCCCGGTACCTACTACGGTACTTATTGCGGTGAACGACGAAGCTGAGCGTCTCCATGCGGAGCAAACTGCAATGCGTTTGCGCCAGCGGGGGATAGCGGCAGAGGTCTCGCCCAATTGTGCAAAATTTGGGAAGCAGATTCGCTACGCAGATCGGCGGGGCATTCCTTATGTGTGGTTTAGTACCGAAGAGGGAGAGCAAGTAAAAGATATTCGCAGCGGCGAGCAAGTGCCCACCGATAGCGATACGTGGCTTCCGCCAGAGGAAGATAGGAAAGTTACCTTAGTGCGCCCGGATAAAAATTAGTTCGAATCGAGACTAATCTGAATTGCGATTAGCACCGATAGAGATTAGTACGGCTTGAAATCAGTGGCGCGATTTCTTCCCTTTTTTCTTCCGTTGCTGCGCTTTTTCTTGGGCTTGTTGCCGAGCTTTTCGGCGTTCTTCGCCAAATTTTTTATCGGCTCGGTATTTGCGCAGTTCCAGGCTATCGGTAGCGCCAGCAGATTTTTGCTGCTTCCGCGGTCCATTATCGCGCGAGATATTCAAGGCTCGCCCCGCTAAGCGTGCTTGCCCAATCCTTTTGCGCGTTTTATTATCCAACTCATGCTTCATTTCCACTAAAGAAAAGCTGGGGAAAATATCGATTCGCCCTAATTCGGAGCCCTTTACATTACTTTCTCCAGTAATTGCTCCCACTATTGAGCCCGGTGAAATTCCATCACGCCGGCCTACTTCTACGCGATATACCGTGCCTTTGCCGGAAAAAGTAGGAGCTTTAGGCTCGGTGCGGCGTTTTCTGGCTTTCCGTGATTTTTTCTCCGCCGTAAAACTTGCTGCTAAATCTTCTGGTTCTATGGAGGTTTTTTCCCCATCGTCCTGTACCGCCAAAGCTAGTAGTGCCAGCAGTAAATCAGCGGAGAAATTTAGCTCCTGCCGAGCTTCATTATTTAGAGGCGTTTCTGTATTTATAGTATTTATAGGCGATTCCGTATTTTCCAGATTCGCACTACTCTCGCTACTCTCGTCATTTACCCTATTCGCAGTATCTTCGCTCTGCTTTACCTGCTCTGCCTGCCACTTCGCCAAAGCAGTAGCATAGAGATCTAAGTTCCCCTTTTCCTGCCGCTGCTGGGCTTGGGCAAGGACTTCCCGGGCCCGAATCGAATTTACTTCACTTGCTGTAGGTAGCTTAGCTTCTTTAATTGCCACTCCAGTTATTTTTTCAATTCGACGCAGGCGGAAGCGCTGTTTAGGAGTGACGAAAGTGAGGGCATGCCCGCGGCGTCCAGCTCGTCCCGTACGCCCGATTCGATGCACATAGGTGGCAGCTTCCCGGGGAATATCGAAATTGACCACCAAGCCAATTCGCTCTACATCTAATCCGCGTGCCGCCACATCAGTGGCCACCAGTACATTAAGGAAACCACTGCGGAGCCGTTCCACTAGGCGTTCGCGCTCCACTTGCGCCACATCTCCGGAAAGTGTAGCTGCATGCACTCCGCGGGCCGTCAATTCTAAAGCGAGTTGCTCGGCAGTAGCGCGCGTATGTACGAATACCAAAGCAGCTGGAGCCTCCGTAGTAGCTAATACGCGGCACAATGCTCCCACTTTATAGCGCTCTGCCACTACCGCATATTCTTGCTCAATAGTTTCAACTACGGAAGCAGGCGGCGTTACAGTTATTTCAATTGGATCTTGCAGATGCTGGGCGGCAATAGCTCGGATTTGTTTCGGCATAGTAGCGGAGAATAGAGCTGAGATCCGCTCTGCGGGAAGAGCAGCCGCGATTTTATCGACGTCTTCTGCAAAGCCCATATGCAGCATTTCATCGGCTTCATCTAGCACAAAGTATTTTACCGAATCGAGCACAAGCGCGCCGCGTTCGTACAGGTCAATAATTCGGCCGGGGGCGCCCACTACTATTTGTGCCCCTTTGCGCAACGCCTGCAACTGTGGTCCATACGGCGCGCCACCATAAATTGTAGCTACTTCAATATCGGCGTTATGTATTGCGAAATTACTAATTGCTTCGGCATCTTGAATCGCTAATTCCCGGGTGGGAGCTAGTACCAGGGCTTGTACATTTTTTAGCTCCGAATCTATCTGTGTAAGCAGTGGAAGCCCGAAAGCAGCAGTTTTCCCCGTGCCAGTTTGCGCTACTCCAATTACATCACGCCCGGCGAGGAGCGGGGGAATAGCTTGCATTTGAATTGCGGTGGGGGCGGAGAATCCGAGCTTTTCCACCGTTTCTAGTAAGGGAAGTGGCAGGCAAAGATCAGCAAAAGTGCTAGTAGTGTCCATCTAAAATATTCCTATCAAAAAGTTATTGAAAAAGTAGTAGAGCCGGGTTTTTGTATGCGCTGACCAATCAGTAAAGCAAAAACTGCAAAAATAACGAGCGCGCCGAGGGTGGGGCCAAAGGCATAGACGCCGAGGCTCCGGCAGAGAGCAAAAATAATACCGGCATAGGCGATACAAATAGCTGCTCCCAGTGAATCGAGAATTTGTAGGGCGGAAGAGGTGCTGCCTTGATTTTCCTTCGGGGTAAGAGCCAGCGCATATACCGTAATTCCTGGATAGATTATTCCCATCCCAAGGGAAGCAATTAGCCAGCCAGCAAAAACTATTTCTCCTGGTACAGCAGGGAAGATTCCCGGGAGGGTCAAAAAAATCCCAATTATTTGCATGGTAGAGCCAATGAGTGGCATTTTCTTTCGCCAGTTTGGATTGTGAATTTTTCCTTGCAGAAAAGAACCGGCAGCCCAGGTGACTGCACCTATGGTGAGGACGATCCCAGCGCGGGTGGGAGAAAAATTATGCACATTTTTTAGAAGTAAAGGCAAGAAAAGTTCCACCGCCACATAGGCGCCGTTCATCATACCGCGATAGAGCACGCTAGCAGGAAGGCCTCTTCCGGCACGTAGAGTATGCGGCGGTAAGAGCGGACGTACTGCGAAAAAGCAGCAGCTCGTGAGCAGGAGAATACCCAGGAAATGGAGCACGGAGAAGTTTTCCGCTTTTACTCCCGATAGTATCTGTAAGCCACTCACTGCAATTCCCGTACCGAGAGCGAGAAATATGACGCGCGGAAAATTCTGCAGTTTTTGCGGAGCTGCTAAATGCGGAAAAGCCCGCACTTTTATGATTATGAGCGGCAGAAAAGCGAGAATAACAAAGGGAGTAATACCGAATACCCAGCGCCAATGTACATACTCGACCAAAGCCCCCGAAATAGTTGGACCAATTAATGCCGGCAATACCCAGGCGGCGGCTAAAGAAGCAAAAAAATTAGCTTGTTTTTCCGGAGGAATATAATGGCCGGCCAGTACATAAAGGGGCACAATCAGTAGCCCGCCTCCCAGGCCTTGAATACCTCTTCCCAGCACGAGAATCTCGGCATTTGGAGAAAAAGTGGCGATGAGGAGGCCAGATATAAAAAGAATTAGCCCGGTGTAAAGTGCGGGGTGTGGGCCTTTCGTATCGCACCATTTACCTGCTAAGCCGGTAGTTATTACCTGAGTGGCTAGAGCAATTCCGGAGGCGAGAGCATATAGATATTCGCCTTGTAAATCTTCCATCACAAAAGGCATAGCAGTAGTCACTGCTACCGTTTCGAAAGCAGCCATACTTACCAAACTGACGGCAATTATTTGCAGCCACCGCAGCGTATCAGCACCTAATTTTATAGATACGCTACTCGAGGTAATTTTTTCCTCTTTGGGGGCGATATTGTTTTGCAAAAAGCACCTATTTCAGTTGCGGAATAGTAATAAATCGATTTTTCTAAAATCAGCTTGGCTCGTCTTCTTTAATTTTCACTTTCTACCGCAGCTAGCACAAGTCATTGGGATGTGAGTTTAAGCTCCACTGCTTGGGCACAGAGAAGTGAAAGGGGAGAGAAGCGTATTATAAAAAGCGTGTGTGCCGCTTGTCTCGCAGCCCACTGTAACCCGCCCGTCTCGCGGGTGAAAACAATTGCAGAAATGAGGTTTTATGTTACGTACTCGTATGGCAGGTTCCCTGCGTAAAGAAGATATTGGCACTAGCGTTACGCTAGCTGGTTGGGTCGATCGGCGCCGCGATCACGGCGGTATCGCTTTTATAGATTTACGGGATGCTTCTGGAATTGCCCAAGTGACGATTCGGGAGGATGTGGCCCATGAATTGCGGAGTGAGTATGTAATACAAATAACCGGCACCGTCAATGCGCGCCCGGATGGAAATACCAATCCCGCTTTACCTACTGGGGAAATTGAAGTAGAAGCACAGGAAGTAGAGGTATTAAATCCCGCGGCTCCGCTGCCTTTCCAGGTTTCAGATCATGCGGAAGATGCGGGGGCAGTGAATGAAGAAACTCGCCTTAAGTATCGTTACCTGGATTTGCGACGCTCTTATGAGCAGCGCGCTATTCGGCTGCGCGCGCAAGTAAATAGGGCAGCTCGGCAAGTACTAGACGCCAATGATTTTGTGGAAATCGAAACTCCTACCTTAATTCGTTCTACTCCCGAAGGTGCCCGCGATTTTATTGTCCCCGCGCGGCTTTCTCCGGGGTCTTGGTATGCGCTTCCGCAGTCACCACAGCTTTTTAAGCAGCTCCTAATGGTAGCGGGTATGGAGCGTTACTATCAGATTGCACGTT
>NZ_CAMXYE010000074.1 GCF_947253055.1 uncultured Arcanobacterium sp.
AGATGATATTCCTGCCCAGCTGGTTCACCATGATGCACCACGTAAGGGCGGCCGGAAATATCGACAACTGCCCGCGCCAAGGCTTCATCTAACGGGGCAAAAGCATAACCAAAGCGCACTATTCCTTTTTTATCTCCCAGCGCTTCCCGCAGAGCCATTCCGAGGCAGATTGCCGTATCTTCTACGGTGTGGTGCGCATCGACTTCTATATCTCCTTGTGCCTGCACTTTTAAATCTAATAAAGCATGTTTTCCGAAAGCGGTGAGCATATGGTCGTAAAAAGGCACTCCCGTGGATATCTCGGTATGCCCTTGCCCATCTAAATTGATTGCCACAGATATTTCTGATTCGCCGGTGCGGCGAGAGACTTCACCTATCCGAGTATTCATTTTCCGCTAACCTCCTTTAATGCCTGCAGAAAAGCCATATTTTCAGCAGGAGTGCCCACACTCGCCCGCAGCCAACCATCTGGGCCAACTTCTCGAATTAACACTCCGCGCTCCAAAAGCTCTTGCCAAATGCGGTGTCTATCGGTAAAAGTTCCGAAGAATACGAAATTGGCATCGGAAGGAACACTTTGGAATCCCCACTCTTGCAGCTGTGCAACCATTTTATCGCGGTCGCTGCGAATTTGCTGTACTTGCTGCATTTGCCCCGCACTTTGTGCCAGTGCCCCGCAAGCAGCAGCTTGGGTGAGAGCCGAGAGATGGTAGGGCAAGCGAATTAGGCGTATTTGCTCAATTATTTCGGTGCTGGCCCCTAAGTATCCGAGCCGCAAGCCCGCGGCACCGAACGCCTTGGAAAGCGTGCGGCATACTACTAGATGCGGATACTTTTCGAGTAGCTGCAGCGCACTGGGAGTATTTTCCCGGCGAAACTCCCCGTAGGCTTCGTCTACCACCACTAGCGTGCAAGTTGGAAGGAGCTTGCCGTTTTCTGCTTCTTGCTGCGGCCCCGTATCGCGCGTAAGCTGCAAAATTTCTTCTAATTCGGCTCTTTGCAGTGCGGTACCGGTGGGGTTATTGGGAGAAGCCAGCAGAATAACGCTCGGACGATGGGCAGCTAGCACCCGCTTCACTTCTGCCAGATTGATGGAAAAATCTGGTTTTCGCTGGCCGGTAACGAAAGTAGAAAAAGTATCCCGCGCATATTCCGGGTACATCGAGTAGGTGGGACTAAAAGATGCCACTACGCGCCCCGGCCCGGCGAAAGCCTGCAATATCTGCAGTATTACTTCATTGGAGCCATTAGCTGCCCAAATATTTTCCGGATCGATTTCTACTTTAGATTCCGTAGCTAAATAGTGAGATAGAGCTTGACGTAGCTGCAAAAAATCCCGATCGGGGTAACGGTTTAGATTTTGCAAAGCCTCCCTTAAATGACTTTCGATACTCTCTACCACCTGCGGGGTAAGCGGATAGGGATTTTCGTTTACATTTAGACGAATAGGTACCTCTAATTGCGGGGCTCCATAAGGGGATTCTCCCTGTAAATCTGGGCGTTTCGGCAATCGCAACTGGCGCATCAGGCTAGCCTTTCCTCGATAGTATTACTGCTACTAACATTCTAGTGTACTTATATGGGTAATAAGCTTATAGAACTTGATGCTAGAGCCGGTGGCGCAGATTTGGTAGATCTCGAGAATTCTGAGAATCTTAAGAATCTCGAAAATGTCTGCCCTAATTTTCCAGTAGTGAGCCCGGATGAAGGAGCTCTTAGTTCTAAATTGAACTGGCTACGCGCAGGAGTATTAGGTGCAAACGACGGCATCGTCTCCACTGCCGGTATCGTAGTGGGAGTAGCTGGAGCATCGCTCTCTGATTTTGCGCTTTTAGCTTCCGGTATTGCCGGAATGCTAGCCGGGGCGCTTTCAATGGCAGCTGGTGAATATGTATCTGTATCTTCCCAGCGGGATGCCGAACGGGCAGCTCTGACTGAACAGCGCGCCTATGTAGAAAGAGACCCATACGAAGCAGAACTGCGTTTAGCTGGTTTAATTGCCGGGCAAGGGATATCGAAAAATTTAGCTTTAGCCACTGCCCGCGAATTAAGTAAAGATATTGAATCTGCCAGTAATGCCCACGCACAGTACGAATATGGACTGGCAGCAGATGAACTCGTAAATCCGTGGGAAGCCGCTCTGGCTTCTATGGGAGCATTCTTTATCGGAGCTCTTATTCCCCTCTTCGCTATGCTTTTAAGCCCGCACGCAATAGCGGTACCGGTGACGGCCCTAGCGGTAACTATTGCTTTAGCTATCACTGGTTCTGTATCAGCAAAACTAGGAAATTCCCCTATTTTGCGCGCCACCATACGTAACATAATTGGCGGCAATACCGCTATGGGCGTCACCTATTTTATCGGAGTACTAGTAAGTAACTTCGCTTAAACGCTAGATAAGCTAATAAGCGCTAGATAAACTATTTTTCTAAATCCTCTAAACGCACCGCTAAAGCGTGAGCGTGCGCCGGTAAATCTTCTGCCACAGCCAGAGCGTGTAGCGGCGCGTAGAGCGATTCCATAGCTGTGTGTGTATAAGTAATTTCCTGCACCGATTTAAGAAAAGTAAGCGCATTTAATCCGGAACTAAAGCGAGCAGTTCCACCCGTGGGAAGTACGTGGTTTGATCCGGCCATATAGTCTCCGAGCGGTACCGGGGTGTAATCTCCGATAAAGATAGCCCCGGCATTAACTATTTTTGCTGCCCAAGCAGCAGCATCTTGTGTCTGCAGCTCCAGATGCTCTGGCCCATAGGCATTCACTACCGCTACTGCTTGATCTAAATCGCGGGTAATCACTATAGCCGATTGTTCTCCGCTTAAAGCCTGCTTTACTCGCTCCCGATGTTTCGTATTCTCAGCTTGCCGAGCTACCGCTTTATTTACTGCTTGTGCCAATTCCACACTAGGGGTGATAAGCAAAGAGGCCGCCGCTGGATCGTGCTCTGCTTGAGAGAGCAAATCTGCTGCTACATACTCCGGATTAGCTTTTTCATCTGCCAATATAGCTATCTCCGTGGTGCCAGCTTCCGCATCTATCCCCACTTTACCTTTCACATAACGCTTAGCAGCAGCTACGAAAATATTTCCTGGTCCGGTGACCATATCTACGGGCTTACAAATTGGAACGCTCGCAGATTCGCCGCTCGATATTCCGTAAGCGAACATAGCCACTGCTTGAGCTCCACCCACTGCATATACCTCTTTAATTCCGAGAAGTTGGCAAGCAGCTAAAATAACTGGATGTGGCAATCCACCGTAATTAGCTTGCGGCGGAGAAGCTAAGGCTATTTCTGCTACTCCTGCCACTTGCGCAGCCACCGCATTGTGGATTACGGAAGATGGATAAACTGCTAAACCACCCGGCACATATAGCCCCACCCGCCGCACCGGAATCCAGCGTTGGCGCACATAACCACCCGGAATTATTTGCGTATTTTTTTCGACCGGCAACTGCGCGCGATGCCCCGCCTGATTATGTTCAATAGAAATCTGCAAAGCCTGGCGCAACTCTGGGGAAAGCTGGCGCTCTGCTTTCACTAGTTCACTCTCTGGCACCCGCAGATAGGGAGGGCAAACGCCGTCAAATTTTTTCGCCAGCTCTGCGAGGGCTTCCGCTCCCCGCTCTTGCACACTTTGCATAATTGGCTCTACCTGTTTAAGAGCTGCCCGAATATCTACGCGGGGGCGCGGTAAAGGAACGGTAGAAAATTCTGCACCCGCAAGAGTGCAAAAATCTATTACGCGCATTATATCCATGTTATTTTCCTCCCCGCTATTTCTCATCAGCTACTTTATCAGTAGCTGTGCCGAAGCGGCGTTCCCTTTTTCCATATTCTGCTAAGCATTTCCAAAGCGTGCAGCGATCAAAATCCGGCCAAAGCTCCGGCACAAACATCAACTCGGCATAAGCAGACTGCCAAAGTAAGAAATTAGAAATTCTTTGCTCTCCTCCCGAGCGAATAAAAAGATCAACATTTGGAAGATCTTGGTAGAGACGCGCCGAAATTAAAGATTCTTTTATATCTTTTGCCCGCAGCTGACCCTGCTCAATTTCCGCCCCGATTTGCCGCATTGCATCCGCGATCTCTGCTTGGGCACCGTAGTTCATACAGAAATTCAAAATGAGGCCTTGATTGTTTTCCGTCTCCCGCGCTGCATTCTCTAATTCTTGCCGCACTGATTTCCAGAGACGCGCTTCTCTTCCGGACCATACAATCTTTACTCCCCAAGATTTTAACTCGGCACAACGCCGGTGAATCACTTGCCGAGAATAATTCATTAAAAAAGAAACTTCCCGCGGCGAGCGTTTCCAGTTTTCCGTGGAGAAAGCATATACCGAAAGCACCGAAATTCCGCTTTCAATTGCGCCGGCAATTACATCCATCAAAGCTAATTCACCGGCTCTATGCCCCTCGGTACGAGCTAGTCCTCGCTCATTGGCCCAGCGGCCATTGCCGTCCATAACTATGGCTATATGTTCCGGTAATTTTCCCGAAAATACCGGCGGAAGTGCTCCACTTTTGTGCGCCGGCGGGCGGCAATAGTTCATAGTCATGATATAAGTTTACTATCCACAAACTGTAAAGACTTAACTGGCCTCTCTAAATGCCACTGTAAATAAGCATTTAAAAGGGCGTTTACGGAACGTTTTGCATTAGCGGGGGCACTTATAGCTTTCTCCCAATCGCCATCTACCAGGGCAGCAAGTAAAAGAGCCGCCTCGGGCATAATGCTCCCCGAACTTCCCGTACGGCATTTATTGCAGAGCAAACCTCCCAAATCTAGTTGCAAAGCCGTATGCACTCCAACCGCACCGCATTGTGCACATTCTTTTATCGCTAATTCCCAGCCGGATTGCTGCAAGATACGCAAAATATAGGAATCTAAAATTATGAGAGGCGGCAACGTGTGGCTAGCTAGCGCATGTAAAGCGCCATATAGCAATAAAAACTGCCCGTAATCAGCTACTTCTTCTTGCTCCATTATGTGGTCAGCAGTTTCTACTATGCTGGAAGCTACTGTATATAACTGGTAATCAGTAATAAGACGGCGCTGATATTGATTTATGCTTTCCACCTGAGAAACTATATCTAGACCGCGCCCGCGGTAGAGCTGGATATCGATATAGGAGAAAGGCTCTAGGCGAGCTCCGAAACGCGATTTCGTCTTCCGCACTCCTTTCGCTACGGCGCGAATTTTTCCATGCCGTTCCGTGAAAAGAGTAATAATTCTATCCGCTTCTCCAATATCGGCAGTACGCAGCACTATGGCTCGATCCCGATAAGTTTTTTGCATGATTTCAGCCTATTAGATAATCACCGAAAATACTGCTCCGCACGCAGAAGAAAACCGCTCAGGGCGGCGCACCTAAACTGCGCAAAAATTTCGATATAGCAACTTAAAATCCAAACCTCTGCAATAATTTCGGATCGCGCTGCCATTCTTTCGCTACCTTTACCCTGATATCTAGGTAGATTCGCCGTCCCAGTAATTCTTCAATCTCTAGCCGCGCTTTTTTCCCCACCGCTTTTAGGCGGGCGCCTCCTCTCCCAATCACTATGCCTTTTTGGGAATCTCTTTCCACGTAGAGAGAAGCTCTAATATCTAGCAACGGCGGATTCTTTTCACTACCCGTACCGGGGCGCTCCTCCATATCTTCAATCACCACCGCAATAGAATGTGGCAATTCTTCGCGAGCGCCTTCTAGAGCTGCCGCCCTAATGAGTTCAGCTATCCGATCCTCGGTACTCTCATCGGTGACGGCGCTGCGCGGATAGAGAGGCGGAGAGAGTGGCAAGTGCCCCTGGAGAACTTCTGCCACTACATCTAGCTGCTTATTTTCTAAAGCACTTACCGGCACTATTTCGGTAAAATCTCCAAATTTATCTACTTCTAAAAGTTTAGCTGCTAGTTCCGCCCGCCCTAAGGTATCACTTTTCGTAATGACAGCAACGAGCGGAATTTTTGCTCGCTGGAGCAGATCGAGTAAAAATTTATCTCCTGGGCCTATTTTTTCATCTGCCGGCAGGCAAAATGCCGCCACATCGGCGTCGCTTAAAGATTCTCGTACCATCTCGTTCAAGCGCTTCCCCAATAGCGTACGCGGGCGGTGCAAACCGGGCGTATCTAAGAGTATGAGCTGAGCAGATTCCCGATTGAGAATACCGCGAATCGCGCGGCGCGTAGTCTCCGGTTGATTAGCTGTAATAGTTATTTTTTGCCCGATGAGCGCATTAGTTAAAGTGGATTTACCGGCATTGGGTCTTCCTACAATCGCCACAAAGCCCGCCCGAAAATCGGCCGGCCAAGTAGTACTATTCTGCATCGCCGTCACTTTCTGCCCGGGAAACTATAATACTGGCGATTCTTTTTCTCCGCCCCTCAAATCTATCTGCCTGCAGATGCAGACCGTGTGTTTCGGTAGCTGAATCGGCAATAGGCACTCTCCCCAGCACTTTTGCAAATAAACCGCCTATGGTATCCACGTCGTCATCAGAAATATCTAAATTAAAAAGCTCCCCTAAATCGTCGAGCGGAAGCCGGGCAGGCACTCGGTAGCTATCTTCACTAAGTGTCTCTATTTCCGGGAGGGCGCGATCGTGCTCATCTACCATTTCCCCGACTAGCTCTTCCAGAAGGTCTTCTATCGTCACTAACCCGGCAATCCCGCCATATTCATCTACTACTAGCGCAATATGTATCGCTAATTTCTGCATATTGTGTAGGCACACATCTACAGTCATAGTTTCCGGCACAAATGTGGGCTTTCGCATTACTTCCGCTACCGAAATATCCCGCGGATTACTGCGGTGATGAATACGGCGGATTATATCTTTTAGATAGAGCACGCCGCACAGCTCGTCTACGGAATCCCCCACCACCGGCACCCGGGAAAATCCGGAACGAGCAAAAAGCGAGAGTGCTTTATCTAGTGAGTGGTCTTTTTTAATATGAATCATATCGGTACGCGGCACCATAACTTCGCGTACGAGCGTTTCAGAAAGTTGAAATACCGATTGTAGAAGAGAACGCTCTTCTTCATCTAAAGCATTGGATTCTGCTACGCGCTCCACCATCATTACGAGCCGATTTTCATCCTCATCTTCTTTTTCTTCTTCGTCATTCGGCTCACTGCGGCGCACAAATACCGCCGTAAATTTTGC
>NZ_CAMXYE010000075.1 GCF_947253055.1 uncultured Arcanobacterium sp.
CATACGCTTTCGTCGGCAGCGTCAGATGTGTATAAGAGACAGCTGTATTTCGGGAATTTAGCCGTAATATGTGCCTCGAATATCCACGAAAATATATTAGAAATACACACGGCAAAAAGACCGATTGCTACTCCGATTCCCAGCTGAGGCTTTCCAAAAATTATTCCCAAAATTCCGCCCGTGGCAGCACATAAGAAACAGGTGCCGGTGGAAATAAGGGAAACTAGACGCAGAATTTCTCCCGCATCGCGCCGTTTTCCAGGTATCCGGCGGTGAAAATGGAAATTATTAGACATCAGTAGATATTTCTCGTTGGGGAACAACTCCGGATGTAGAATCAGCTGTAGGCACAGAGGTAGCTGTGAGCTTAGAATCAGATGCAGATGTAGAATCAGCTGCGATTGCGGAGTTGTGTTTTGCTGAGAATTTTTGGACGGTCAAGTAAATACTGCCCAGTATTGCCACTCCTATCAGAGCTAGCACCCAAGAATAGGGAAAAATCGTATATATAACTCCGGAAAAAGAAGCTACTCCCGCCCAGAGATAAAGCACTAAAACTGCCGTCACTTGTGAATGACCTCTGCGAAGTAACCGGTGGTGCAAGTGGCCAGAATCAGCCATAAAAGGAGAACGCCCTTGGCGTAAACGCCGTACTACCGCCCAAGAAAAATCTATGAGCGGGATTAAGAGAATAACTGCCGGAATTAGGAGTGGCATAAAGGCGGGCATCGCTACCCGCATATTTACATTCGCCGGATCTATCTGCCCGGTAATTAGAATAGCCGCCCCACTGATTACCGCTCCGAGCATAAGAGCCCCGGAATCCCCCATAAAAATCCGCGCGGGATGAAAATTATGCGGCAAAAATCCGGCACATACACCCACCAATGCTGCCACCACCGCAGTAGCCACTGAGGCGTAATCCCCCGGTGAAGATATCCGCACTAGATAGTAGGCGTAGCAGAAAAAGGCGCAGGCAGCGATGCCGATTACTCCCGCTGCGAGGCCATCCAATCCGTCAATAAAATTGACGGCGTTCACCACTACCACTACTACCAGAATTGTGCCGATAAGAGTAAAACGCTCCGAGCCGATAGTGATACCGAGGAAAGGTAAGGAGATTAGCTGCACTCCAAACCAAGCCATGATTCCGGCGGCGAGAATCTCCCCCGCCAGCTTCGTATACCAATTCAATTCCCAAATATCATCAACTGTGCCGACCAGACACATAAATCCAGAACCGAACACAATTCCCCAGGCAGCCGAGTTAGGAGAATAGACATCCTGCAAAAAAGGAATCTGAGAAGCGAGCACAAAAGTGATAAGTAGCCCTAGGTACATTGCGGTACCCCCCAACCGGGCTATCGGCACTTTGTGTACATCTCGCTGCCGCACCTGTGTAATAGCTCCGACGGAAAGTGCAATATGCAGTATTAAAGGTACGAGGAGGTACGTGATTACCGCTGCGAAGAGCATAATCAGCAGATATACTCTCACTCCACTACCTCCATTTGCGTAACTTCTGCCAGCGCTGCCGCCGAAATAGCTCCGGCGCGAAGAATATGTAATTGCGGCGCAGTATCCGAAAAGCTCACAATAGTCGAAGCCGTGCCCCCCGGAGATTTTCCACCGTCTAGATAGAGACTTATCGCTTCCCCGAGCTGCTCTTGCGCCGTTTCGACGCGGAGAGCCGGTGGATTTCCGCTCTTATTGGCACTAGTGACGGCAAGCGGGCCCGTCTTTTCTAAAAGAGCAAGAGTGAAAGGGTGGTTGGGCATTCGCAAAGCTACCGTGCCGTGCGTTTCTCCTAAATCCCAACCCAGGGTAGGGCGAGCCGGAAAAATCATCGTCAGAGCGCCTGGCCAAAACGCCGCGGCAAGAGCGCGGGCAGGATCGGGAAAATCAGCCACTAGCTCTAGGACCTGCCCAATATTGGCTACCAGCACGGGAGAAGGCTTCTGGCGCGTGCGCGATTTAGCAGTTAAAAGTGCGTTCACTGCGCCGGCGTTAAAAGGGTCAGCACCAATGCCATATACCGTATCTGTAGGAAGGCAAATTACTTCTCCGCGTTCTATCGATGCCAGCGCTTGGGCAATTGCGGCCGAACGCTTTTCCGCGGTTTGGCAATCCCATATCTGCATATTTTCCTCCCGCCTATATCCTACTCAGATTTACGAAGTTCGGGCAGCTGCCTCGCCGAATTTTCTGAGCTCACTGCCGCATCTTTGGCGATACCCTCTGCATAGAGCCAACGTTCCCGCCCGTTATAATCCTGGCCAGTCTGTACCTGCGAAAAAAACTTTTTTGCCTCTGCGCGCAGTGCTGCTCCCTGCGTATCGTCATGCTCCATTATAAGAGCCCCGCTTGGATTGAGGAGCTGCGCAGAATGCGCAATTAACTGCCGGGGCAGTTCTTCGCCGCGTTCTCCGCCACCGAAGAGGGCAATTTCTGGGTCAGCTTGCACTTCTGGGCTCAGTTCTCTCCCACCAGGGATATAAGGTGGGTTCGTGATTACTAAATCCACTTGATCAGCTAGCTCGCACAGTGCAGTGCGAGCATCACCCTGCAAGAAAATAACGGGATTCCCGTAGCGAGCATTATTACGGAGAGCTGATTCGTAGGCGATAGCAGATATCTCTACCCCGTATACTTTAGCGCGGGGGCACTCCGTAGCTAGCGCCAAAGCAATCGCACCTGATCCACTACATAGATCGACTACCAGCGGATTTTCCCGCTTAGCGAGAAAATTCAAAGCAGCTTCGGCCACCAGCTCCGTCTCCGGGCGCACAATGAAAACTCCCGGGCGCGCTTCTAATTCCAAGTAGCGAAACCACATTTTTCCTAGGAGATGTGCCAATGGCACATGGTGAGCGCGCTGGGTTAGTAAGTGAAAAAAATAGCTACGCGCAGCGGTAAAAGATTCCGGGAATTTTTCTGCACTTGCTTCCGCCAGCCATTTTACCTGCGGGAAAGTGCTCTCCACCCCAGCGGCCGCCAGCTGCGCTACTCCGGCGCGAATCAATTCCTGCCATTGTGGCGCCCGCTGTACTTGCTCGCGCCATTCTTGCTCGTGCCATTCCTGCTCGCACATCTACGCAACTTTCGGTAAAAAGTTACTCATTTTCCGCTGCTTGCGCTAGCCGTTCGGCATTATCGGCATCGATGAGCGAATCGATTACTTCTTGCAGATTGCCATCTAGCACCGCATCTAAGTTATAAGCCTTATAGCCAGTACGATGATCGGAAATCCGATTTTCCGGGAAATTATAGGTACGTATTCGCTCCGAACGATCGACGGTACGCACCTGCGAACGCCGCTGCGCCGCTTCTTTTTCTGCCTGCTCATCCAACTGTTGCTGGCGCAACCGCGCCCGCAATACCCGCATAGCTGCTTCGCGGTTACGGATCTGAGATTTTTCATCTTGCATCGACACCACTATTCCCGTAGGAAGGTGGGTGATACGCACTGCCGAATCAGTCGTATTTACGCTCTGCCCGCCCGGGCCCGACGAACGATATACATCGATACGTAGATCATTATCATTGATCTCTATTTCTCCGGGATCATCTACTTCAGCAAATACCAGTACTCCGGCAGCTGAAGTGTGGATACGCCCCTGGGATTCTGTGACTGGCACCCGCTGTACTCGGTGTACGCCTGCCTCAAACTTCATGCTCGCCCAGACTCCTGCCGCTGGATCTTCCGGCACTTGTTTCGCTTTGATAGCGAGCTGCACGTCTTTATATCCACCCATATCGGTGAGATTGGCAGAGAGGATTTCGGTACTCCAGCCCCGCCCTTCCGCATAGCGCTGATACATCCGCAATAAATCTCCGGCGAAAAGAGCTGACTCTTCTCCGCCTTCTCCTGCTTTGACTTCTAGAATTACATCACGAGAATCGTCGGCATCGCGCGGAATAAGCGCATCGCGCAAAGCGGTAGCGGCCTCCGCCACCTTTTCTTCTAAAGCCGGCAATTCGGGAGCAAAGAGCTCTGCATCTTCCCCGCCAGCTGCTACGATTTCTTGCATATCTAAGTAATCTTGCCGGGTCTTTTGCCAAGTTAAGTAATGATTAACGATATGCCCTAGTTCCGCATAGCGCCGACCCAAAGAACGCAACTTTTCTGGCTTTCCCAATACCTCCGGAGAAGCCATCTGCTTTTCAATATCTTTATATTCAGCCAATATGACTTCCGCTGCCGGAAACTCCGCCTGCACATCTACTCTCTGCTCTTCCACCGTTCTGCCTTTGCTTTGCTAACTACATTTTTATATGCCGAACGCCGGTACCATAGTACCGGCGTTCGAAAATACAAAACTACTTATTGCGCTTGCCGTAACGGGCTTCGAAGCGTGCTACCCGCCCGCCGGTATCCAGAATCTTCTGCTTACCGGTGTAGAAAGGATGGCATGCAGAACATACATCCACCCGCAAATGATCGCGCTCCAGCGTAGAACGGGTATCAAACTCGTTCCCACAGGTGCAGCTGACATGGATATCTGTATATTCGGGGTGAATTCCCTGCTTCATTATTACTCCTTGGATCGTTTTCTGCTCTGGGTCCACTTCCGAAAACGGCTAGCGGTGAACCAGAAGCCGACGGTATATTACAACACTTTTTTTTGGCATTTTCCAGCTAGGTGAGTAATCACTCACCTGCATTCTGCATACCACGCACAATGGACATTAAAAATTCTTTATTGGACTCGGTATTGCGCATTCTATTGAGGAGGTAGTCCGAAGCACCTTGTACATCCAAAGTGCCCAAAGCGCGCCGCAAATGCCACACGATCTTCAGCTCTTCTGGGCTGAAGAGAAGTTCTTCACGGCGAGTGCCCGAAGCATTTACATCTACCGCCGGGAAAATACGCCGATCTGCCAGCTCGCGCGAAAGGCGCAACTCCATATTGCCGGTACCCTTGAACTCTTCGAAAATCACTTCGTCCATCTTCGAGCCCGTTTCTACCAGTGCTGAAGCCACGATAGTGAGCGAGCCGCCGTTTTCTATATTGCGAGCTGCTCCGAAAAACTTCTTCGGCGGATAGAGCGCCGCTGCGTCCACTCCACCTGAGAGAATACGCCCAGAAGCTGGAGCTGCTAAGTTGTAGGCACGTGAAAGCCGGGTGAGGGAATCGAGCAAAATTACTACATCTTGCCCTAATTCCACCAGCCGCTTTGCACGCTCGACTGCCAACTCCGCCACTATGGTGTGATCGGAGGCCGGCCGATCGAAAGTGGAAGCCACTACTTCCCCATTTACGAGGCGCTGCATATCGGTAACTTCTTCGGGGCGTTCATCTACCAACACCACGATTAAATGTACCTCCGGATTATTATGCGCAATTGCCATTGCCAGCTGCTGCATAATAATGGTCTTTCCCGCTTTAGGCGGAGATACAATCAGCCCGCGCTGCCCTTTTCCGATTGGAGCCATTAAATCAACTACGCGCGTGGTGAGCCCTTTTTTCGTAGTTTCCATCCGCAACATTTCTTGCGGATAAAGCGGCGTCAGTTTATTAAATTCCGGACGTTCGGCCGATTCTTCCGGAGAGAGCCCGTTAATAGCTTTGATTTCCACTAGCGGATTATATTTATGAGTCCGCTGCCCGCGGCGCATATTATTCTTTGCTGGGCGCACGAAACCGGATACGGCATCGCCGCGCCGCAGCCCATATTTCTTAATTACCTGCTGCGACACATAGGCGTCATTCTTGCCTGGCAAATAGCCACCCGTGCGCAAATAAGCATTTTTTCCGGCTTGATCGAGGATTCCCGCCACCGGTAGCAGTACTTCTTCACTGCCATTTGCCGCAGTTAAAGTCTCTTCTTCTTCATAGTCACTATCATCTGCGCTGTAGTTTTTCTCTAACCGCGCATTTGCCTCGGTATGCCGATCGCGATTCTTCTCGTTGCGATTCCGCGCGCGATCCCGGCGGTGGCGTTCCCGCTTATTCTGCGGACGCTCTTCCCCCGCAGCATCTTCTTTATTATCTCTATTTCGATGTGCTTGGGCACGGCGCGCAGCAGCGTCACCAATCGCCTCTAAAGCCGCTTGCTTATCGGCAGAAATTTCTAAATCTTCTGCTTTTTCTACCGAAACCCGCGGCGCCTTCGCCGAGACACTCGAATCCATATGCGTTTCTAAAGCGGCAATATAATCAGCTTTTCGGGAGCGGGGCGGCATCTTAATACCGAGCTCTGCCACCATTTTCTTTAATTCCGGTAAGAGTTTTCCAGCTAAATTGCCGGACTTCTGGGAGTTTTCGCTCACTACTTTCCTTCGCTAAGTACCTCTATAAGGTATGCAAATATTACTTTTACTAATCACTAAAAATTACGGAAGTGATATTGAGGCAAAGCGGCTATTAAATATCCTCCAAGAATATGCCATCCTCTAGGAATAAGCCGAATACGCTGCGAATCGAATTTTATTTAGATTCACTCTTGCCTGCTTCATATTCTTGCACATTTAAAGGAAAAAATAAAATAAGCACTGAATCCTGTTATGTGCCATTCCCTACAGCTAAAGATGCCTTTTAGAGTAATTGCGCACCCGCGGCCGGGCGCGAAGATATCAATGTAAAACCTTGCTCACTGATAGTGCGGGCGAGTGCATCAGGCACCTCGGCAAAAAGCAACAAAGTGGGGCCAGCTCCCGAAACGACTACCGGCCAGCCGGCTTTGCGCAAGGCCGCGAGCAAATCTGCACTGTGCGGCATTTGCTCCGCTCGATAATTTTGATGTAAACGATCGGCGGTAGCGGAAAAAAGCAAATCTGGG
>NZ_CAMXYE010000076.1 GCF_947253055.1 uncultured Arcanobacterium sp.
TTGAGGTGCTAGTCCTCGTATTAGAGGGTGGGGGTTCAAGTCCCCCTCCGCGCACTAACCACTTTTCCTTGATATACCAACGAAAAATGGCATTTTCAAAACGCCGAAAAACGCGTTTTTGGGACACCATTGGGACAAGGAAACAGAAATCAGAAAAAATTTTGGGACATCTCCTATCAAAAAGATGTCCCAAAAAGTTTTTTAGTAAATTTTAGCTAGCAGAAAACTTCTTTCAGCTTATCAATGCGAGTTTTCGATAAATCGCAAAGCCCGCCCCTCTCGCCTATTTTTATTTAGTATCCGGTGCTTTGCGCTCCCTCGTCATTTTTATCGCCCTCCGCATCACTATTTTGCTTTGGCATATCTCCGCTCCAGGCATCTTCGATATCGTCACTAATCGTAAGATCCAGCAATGCCACCGATAGGTCATCTAAACGCTCATGCAGCCGCGCTACTTCAGCCTTGCGTCTTTTTTCACTCATCGCCGCAAGCAGCGGAAGCGAATTCTCTAAAGCTCCAATCTCACTGCGCCAAAAGCGCACTTGTGCTGCTATTTCCGGTGTATTAGCGGAGGCGTAGAGATAGGTGGTCTGCTCGCGCAGCATAGCTATCCTTTGGGCCAGATTTTCTCCCGTACGCGTTTTCTTATTCTGTGCCGTGCGGCGAATTCTTTTCTCGAGTTTTTGGCGCAAATCCGGATTTTCGGCAAGCAATTTTCGTATCTCTGGCCCGTATTTACGCAGTATTTTAAAAAGAGCTGGCCCAGCTATACTAGCTATCCTTATAAGTGCCCGCATATTCCACATTTTATTTCCGCCTCTCAATTTCACAGTTTCCCCTTCTCATTCTACAAGCATATACGCAGCTTTTGCGTTACTCTGAATAAGTGCTGCATATAGTATTCCATGAACCAAAAATACCGGGAAATACCGGAAATGCGATTCGCCTAGCGGCTTGTAGCGGAGCATGTCTACACCTAATCGAGCCACTTGCTTTCGATTTTTCTGACGCTCATCTCCGTCGAGCTGGCTTGGATTATCACGACTTAGCGAAAGTAAAAATTCACCCTAATTGGGAAGAAGCAAAATCTTACTTCGGAGATCAGCGCCGAATTTTTGCTTTTACTTCTCATACTCGCAATTCCTATGCCACTGAAAAATATCAAGATGAAGATGTACTGCTTTTCGGCACGGAACCAACCGGTTTACCTGCTTCAGTGCTGGACGATGAGCGCATAACGAAGTTACTCCGCATTCCGATGCTGCCGGCGCGGCGTTCTTTAAACCTGGCTAATTCTGCTGCTATTGCCTTGTACGAAGCCTGGCGGCAGCTAGATTTTTTTCAGTCCGCCGAAATATCATAAAATTACCGTGTATACCCCGCCCACAAATAGCCGTGTATACCCCATAATTGTAACGTGAGCACCTATAGTCCAGCAGAAAAAATTCTCGCCTCCGCCTTGGCACAAGCCCTGCGGCGGCAACGCAAACTCATTGGAAAAACGCAAGAACAAATAGCTTTAGAAGCTGGTATTGACCGCAACCACTATCAACTCATGGAGTCGGCTCGCTCGGATCGAAGAAGCAATCGGCCTCTCAATCCGCAGCTTTTTACTCTTTTGAAAGTTGCCCAAGTACTGGAGTGTTCACTGCTAGATTTACTCGCTGAACCGCTCTATCTTTATGCACAAGCTACCAAAAAGATACGCTGACGCCGCCTTCTGCTTGAGCTGCCTTATCTGCCTAAACTACCAGAACTTCCTACACCCGCGGGCTATATATCCCCGCACTTCCTACCAGTTCCCAAGCAGCTAATGCGCCTGCTGCTGCCACGTTTAGCGAATCTATTCCATGGCACATCGGAATCATTACTTTATAGTCTGCAGCTGCTATTGTGCGCCCGCTCAAACCATCGCCTTCTGTGCCGAGAATAAGAGCTATATGAGCACTCGCAGCTGCCACTGCAGGAAGAGCAGCAAAATCTCGCAGCGAAATAGCTTCCTTATCGAGAGCTAAAGAAGCAGTAATCCAACCCGCTTCCTGTAGCTTCTTTATGCTGCGTGGCCAAGTGGATAATCGCGCCCAAGGCACTTGGAATACGCTACCCATAGATACTTTTATGGAACGCCGATAGAGCGGATCAGCACACGATGGACTCACTAAGATTCCATCTACCCCCAGCGCGGCTGCGGAACGAAAAATTGCCCCCACATTTGTGTGGTCCACCAGGTCCTCGAGTATGAAGATAATACGCCGACCTTTTTGCTTCGCTAACTGTTCTAAGAAAGTGTCTACTTCCGGTAGTTGCGGGCGGTTCATTGCCGCTAAAGCCCCACGGTGAATACGGTAACCAGTAATTTCCTGTGTCTGCTCCTGCGAAACTACAAAAATTGGCACCGCTGCCGGTGCATAGCCAGATTTTTCGAGTAGTTCTTCAATATCTTCCACCCAGCGCGGCGCAGATAGAATAGCGCGCGGCACATGCCCCGCCGCTAAACTTCGCGCGATTACTTTCAAGCCTTCTGCCAAATAAAGACCGCGTTCAGTTTCTAGCTTTTTTCGCAGCGCCACATCGGTAAGCGAAGTAAAATCTGCTAAGCGCTTATCCGTTATTTCTGTATTTATGATGCGCATCGAGAAATTTTCTACTTCTCTCCGCTCTTATCGGGAAAGAATATCTCGGTAAAATTCCATAGTCCGCTCGCCGATAGTTTCCCAGGCAAAATGTTCTTCTACCCGTTTTCTTCCTGCTTGCCCCATCTCTTTAGCTCGTTGCGGATTGGTACACATCTCCGTAAGCGACTGCGCTAAATCTTTTTCGAACTTATCCGGATTTAACGGTGTACCCGTGCCGTCGTTCACCTGCTCAATAGGTACTAAAGTGCCAGTAACTCCGTCTTCAATGCAATCAGGAATACCTCCCGTCGCCGTCCCTACTACTGGCAAACCCACCGCCATCGCCTCTAAATTCACTATTCCAAGCGGTTCATAAATCGAAGGAGTAACGAATACGGTAGAGCACGCTTCCAACTGCACAATACGGGCATGGGGCAGATGATCTTCAATCCAAACAATTCCAGAACGCTTTTTTTGTAAATCAGCCACTAAATGGCGAGTTTCTTCTGCTATTTCCGGCGTATCGGGAGCTCCCGCGCAGAGAATTACTTGAATATCGCTCGGTATCTGCGCCAAAGCCCGCAACAATCCCGGCACTCCTTTTTGCCGAGTAATGCGCCCCACGAAAACGATAGTAGGTTTATCCGGATTTAGACCATAAGTAGTGAAATACTTTCGCGCCTCTTCCCACTCAGCTATGCTTTGCGGAGCTTTCCAATCTTCTAAATCAATACCGTTGTGAATCACTCGCACCCGCTCCGGATCGATTGCTGGATAGCATCGCAAAATATCGGAGCGCATCGCATGCGATACGGCCACAATACCGGCCGCATTTTCGTAGGCAGTCTTTTCCACCCACGAAGAGACCTCATATCCCCCACCTAACTGCTCGCGCTTCCATGGGCGCAAAGGCTCGAGGGAATGTGCCGAAATTACGTGCGGAATGCCGTGCAGCATTGCTCCAATATGCCCGCCCATATTGGCATACCAGGTATGGGAATGCACAATATCGGCCCCAGCCACATCATTAGCCATCTGCAAATCGACTCCGAGAGTACGGAGAGCAGAATTAGCATTCTTAAGCTCGTGCGGGTAATCGTATCCTTGTACTTTAACGCCAGGAACTTCTTCTTTTAGCCGCGGTCCATCAAAAGCGTGTACCCGCACTTCGGCATGGTTTTTCAGCACCTTAGCTAATTCCGTCACATGGACTCCGGCGCCTCCGTAGACGAAAGGCGGAAATTCACGAGTCAATAAATCTACTCTCATTTCCTTCTCCTAAATTATCCCTACTCTCAACTTCTTCAGTCTACGTGATGCAGCTGAGAAAAACGCAGATATGAATTAGCGAAAGTGAAAATAGCTAATTTTTACGGGATAGAAACTGCGATGAAAAAGCAAAGTTAAAAAAATGAAAAATATCTGTGATGTGCACCCTATTTTTTCTGCTTTTGGGGTATGGTTGAAGTATGACTAAGAAACCCCATGTACTTGCAATTGTGCTCGCCGGAGGAGAAGGAAAGCGACTCATGCCGCTGACTGCCGACCGGGCAAAACCAGCTGTGCCCTTTGGCGGTATTTATCGGCTAATTGATTTTGCACTCTCGAATATCGTAAATTCTGGATATTTAAAGACGGTAGTGCTCACTCAATATAAATCACATTCACTTGACCGCCATATTGCCCAAACTTGGCGGATGTCCACGCTCATCGGCAACTATATTGCCCCGGTACCGGCGCAGCAACGCAAAGGTAAAGATTGGTTTCTTGGCTCGGCTAACGCCGTCTACCAGTCAATGAATGTAATTGAAGACGAAAAACCCGATATAGTCCTAATTACCGGTGCAGATAATATCTACCGGATGGATTTTTCCCAGATGATTGCCCAGCATGTTGAAAGTGGAGCCGGGCTCACTATTGCGGGAATTCGCCAGCCACTCGAACTTTCCAGTGCTTTTGGCGTGATCGACACGGACCCCACTGATGTAAAGAAAGTACGAGAATTTTTAGAGAAGCCGACCAGCTGCACAGGACTGCCGGATTCTCCAAATGAAATTCTTGCTTCGATGGGAAATTACGTATTCACCACCGAAGCCCTGGTAGAAGCCCTCCACAAAGATGCAGAAGACGATAGTTCTGCCCACGACATGGGAGGAAATATTGTGCCGGCCTTCGTAGAGCGCGGCGATTGCGGAGTATATGACTTCACCTTCAACGAAATCCCGGGTGCTACCGAGCGTGATTGCAACTATTGGCGCGATGTCGGCACTATCGACGCTTTCTTTGAAGCGAATATGGATCTTATTTCGGTGAGCCCGATTTTCAATCTTTATAATCGGGAATGGCCCCTTCTCACCGGCTACACCGGTCTCCCGCCTGCAAAATTCGTGTATGGCCACCACGAGCGCTTAGGGCACGCACTAGATTCCATAATTTCTCCCGGAGTGATTATCTCCGGCGGTGAAGTAATGGGCTCAGTACTTTCTCCTTTCGTACGCGTAAATTCTTGGTCTTCGGTACGAAATTCAGTACTTTTCGACAATGTACAAGTTGGAAGAAATGCAGTGGTGACAAACGCCATCGTGGATAAGAACGTCATAATTGAAGAAGGAGCCCAGCTAGGCGTGGATTTAGAGCGTGATAAAGAGCGCGGATTCCACGTAAGCGAGGGGGGAATTGTAGTAGTGCCGAAAGGCATGCACGTAGAGAAATAAAAATCTGTAAAGAAAATTTTCTCTAGTAGAATTACTACTATGAGTACATGGGATTACTGCGAGGGGGAGACGCCAGTGCGTTTCTCCCTCGCATCTTTGGACCCTTTTTCTATTAATTGGGAAGCAAAACTGCGGGATTTAGCTCCGGATATCCGAAATTTAACTGGGCGTAACCTCGACACTCCCAATTTTTATGCCCAAAGTTTCACGTTTACCACCTCTCACCCGCAGCAACTTCATCACCAAATTTCAAACTTTTTACCTTCCAGCTCCCGCAGTGCCACCGCTTTTTTCACCGGAAAATTAGCGCAACACGGGCCCCGCCTCATAATCAGCGATGTGGATTCTACTTTCATCAACGAAGAAGTGATAGAAGTACTGGCTCGTTTTGCCGGCAAAGAAGCGGAAATTCGCGCTATCACCACTGCCGCTATGCGCGGTGAACTAGATTTCTCGAAATCGCTGCACCAGCGGGTAGCTGCGCTAAAAGATTTACCTGCCCAAGTCTGCACCGATATTCTTCCTCTCCTCAGCTTCACTCCCGGCGTAGAAAATCTCTTAGCCGCGGGGCGAGCTCAAGGCGTAAAATTCGCCTTAGTGTCTGGGGGATTTATGGAGATAGTGGAAAATCTCGCTCAGAGCTGCCAAATTGACTACTTCTTAGCCAATAATCTCGAAAAATCTGCCGGCAAACTCACGGGGAATACTTGCGGAGATATTATTGACGCCCAAGCAAAAGCCATAGCGCTGAAAAAGTGGGCAAAAACAGAAAATATAGATCTGCAGCTAACTCTCGCCGTGGGCGATGGAGCAAATGATTTACAGATGCTGGATGCAGCTGGCTACGGGGTAGCATTCTGCGCTAAACCTCTCGTAAATGAGCATGCAGATACCGCCCTTCCTTTTCGCCGACTAGATGCGCTTGCCGCTCTGTGTGGATGGGATATACCGTGACACGCTCTTCCCGAAGTGGCCGCTCCACTCGCGGGCATTTTAACCAACCGGAGTGCCCGCTGCGTTTCGGCGAACCGTGTACACTCTGCCAAGCCTACGTAAGCGGACCAGAAGATTGCCAAACGGTAGCTTTAGTGATGAGCGACCCCGAATTGCGTAAACTCTGGGCAGAGCGGCGCAAAAAGTATTTAGCGCAAAAACGCCAAGCTCGCCAAGCCGCTCAAGCTAAAGATATAAGCTCTAAATAATCTGCCGACCAGAGGTCTTCTTCTCCATCGGGAAGCAGCAATACTCGTTGCGGATCGAGAGCCGTGACTGCTCCCTCATCGTGGGTCACCAAAATTATGGCTCCCTCGTAAAGTTGTAGGGCTTTCAAAATTTCCGCCCGCGAAGCCGGATCTAAATTATTAGTTGGTTCATCCAGAAGCAACACATTCGCTCCAGATACTACCAACATAGC
>NZ_CAMXYE010000077.1 GCF_947253055.1 uncultured Arcanobacterium sp.
AAGAGCGCTTAGAAAATCTCGGCTTGCGCGTGTACCTACACTACACAATTCCCGGTTACCCGACCGATGCCGCGCAAGTAGTATCCGAAGCGGGATTTGGAAAGAATGAATACATCGAAACGAGCCGCAATTTAGTGGTGGTGACGGCGCCCGGGCCGGGATCCGGAAAATTGGCAACTTGCCTCTCCCAGATTTACCACGATTTTCAGCTCAATATTCCGGCGGGATACGCAAAATTTGAAACCTTCCCGATTTGGAATCTGCCGCTCGACCATCCGGTAAATGTAGCTTATGAAGCAGCCACTGCCGATCTAGATGATGTGAACTTAATTGATCCTTTCCATCTGGCTAATTACGGTAAACAAGTAGTGAGTTATAACCGCGATGTGGAAGTATTCCCACTATTGGTATCGCTTTTAATTCAACTTTCCGGAGCTTCGCCCTATCATTCCCCTACCGATATGGGCGTAAATATGGCCGGAATGTGTATTTCTGATGACGCCGTCTGCCGCGAAGCAGCAGAGCAAGAGATTATCCGCCGTTATTATCACGCTCTAGTAGATGAAAAGCTGACGGGAGCAAAACCCACAGTTTCACAGCGAGTGCGGCTAATTATGAGCAAGCTGAAATTGGGGGTAGATATTCGGCGCGTAATCCCGGCCGCCTTGGCAAAGGCCGCGGAGAGCGGCGGCCCCGCTTCTGCTATTGAGCTGCACGATGGGCGCCTGGTGACGGGTAAGACTTCTCCACTTTTGGGATGCTCCGCTGCGATGCTACTGAATGCCTTAAAAGAACTAGCCGGCATCGATGATTCGCTGCAACTGCTCTCTCCCGAGTCTATTTTGCCGATTCAGACTCTAAAGACGCAGCATCTCGGTTCAAAAAATCCGCGCCTGCACACTGACGAAGTATTAATTGCGCTCTCCGTATCCGCAGGCACTTCTGAAGCAGCTCGCAAAGCACTGGCGCAACTAGCGAATCTGCGCGGCTGCGATGTGCATACTACGACTATTTTAGGGTCGGTAGATGAAGGAATTTTCCGGAGCCTAGGTTGCCTAGTTACCTCCGAGCCGAAGTTCCAGAATAAAGGCCTCTACTGGCGGCGCTAGAATTTATAAGCGTTTATACGCATTTATAAGTGTTTATAAGCGCAAATACTGGGAAGAAAATTTTCTAGATTCAAGCAAATATCTGGATACGAGGCTCTACCCTGCGTATAGAAAACTACTCTACATATAAAGATTTACCCTACATATAAGGATTCACCCTAGATGCAGGGCGGCGGCATTATCCAGCTATTGGCGAGAAGAGCAGCTATTTTCTCTGCTGTTTCTTTCTGCGCAGCAGGGGCACTAATAAGCACTTCTTCTCCCCCTTTTATCCCTAAGCTCATAAGCTGTAAAGCTGATTCGGCATCTTCTCCGTTGATATAAATATCTCCACCAGCTGCGATAGCCATATCAGCTATTTTGGCGGCAGGGCGAGCGTGCATACCAGCTATATCCTTTACTACTGCCCGCAATTCATACCGATCAGCTGCTGGCGCAGTAACAGAAGGAGAATTCTGCAGAGCTGGGCTCACGGAGTCGGAGGCAAACTTTCCTTCTGCCGAAGACTTTGCTGCCGCCGCGAGCGCATTGGCGGGCAGAAAAACTTGGATACTTTCCCGCGCTTGCTCTGCACACTCTGCTAAAGATTTTCCTCCTTGCGCAGCCACAGCCGCAGCCACCGCTCCTTCTATAAACGGAGCTTCCGCTAGTTGTACTTGATCATCGCCCAGAATATCGAGTAAAGATTCTCCGCTCAATTTAGACGAGCCGAGATCGGCAAAGAGAAGCACCGCAAATCCCTTCTGCCGCTGGGCTGTTACAGTTGCTTCTAAGCGCGAAAAATCTGTGCCTAAATCTCCTGCCGCAGTGCCGCCCACCGGAATAATAGCCACATCATTTGCCATTTGTTTAGCTAAATCTGCCAGCCCTTGCGCAAGCTGCGCAGAATGCGAAATTAAAACTAAAGAAACTGAGATAGAAGATTTCACCGTAATAATCCTTTCTTCTGCCTACCCATCACTAGCATCTAATGCGCATCTAATGCGCATCTTCTACGTGATTCGCTTGATCTGCTTGAGCCGCCTGCGCCGCTTGGGCTGCCGCCGCTAGAATATAGGCACTCGATACTGCTCCGGGATCTAAATGCCCGATAGAGCGCTCTCCTAGATAAGAAGCACGCCCTTTCCGAGCGCACATATCCGCCGTAGCTGCCGCGCCTTTAGCGGCTCCGGCAGCTGCCGCTTCCCATATTTTGCAGGGATCTATCTGCGCAGCTGCTTGCGCCGCAACCAAAGCAGCACTCCACGCATCTACCATAGTTTTTTCTCCGGGCACTGCTTTGCCCCGCTCCTGAATTCCCGTCAATGCTGCCTGCAATATCTGCAGAGAATCAGCTGCACTCAATTGCGGAGAATCCACAGCGGTAGCGGCTTTGGCCGCCCGTAAAAATGCAGTTCCCAGCAGAGGTCCAGATGCTCCACCTACCGTAGAGAGCAAAGTCTGGGCAGCAAACTTAAATACTTCAGCAGGAGTACTAAAGGTAGAATCCATTAATCCAGCTGCTACAGCTTGAAAACCGCGATCGAGATTTTCCCCGTGGTCACCGTCGCCAATTACTCGATCTAGCTCTATAAGCTCATCCCGATGTTCATTTATGATTTTTGCGCTGAGCTGCAACCACTCTTTTGCCCATTTCACATCCAGCATTTCACATCCCTTTCCGATAAGCGGGAGTGCACACCGGCGCCTGGAACAGCTCGCACATTTTCGCATCCGCACGCAGTAGAGTGAGCGAAACTCCTTGCATTTCCAAGCTAGTGACGTACGATCCCACTAAGGAATCTACTATTTTTATATCCGCGCTCTGCAAACGTTCCGCTAAGCGTCTATAAACTATATAGAGCTCAGAAAGCGGGGTACCGCCCATCCCATTAACTAAAGCAATTACTTGCTCACCCGCTCGCAAATTCAAATCCTCAATAACGGGATCTAGTAACTGATCAGTAAGGTCGTCGGCATTAGTAAAGGGAATTCTCCGCCGCCCTGGTTCGCCATGAATTCCAATCCCAATTTCCACTTCCGTTGCCGGGAGATCAAAAGAAGGTTTCCCCACATGCGGCACGGTACAGGGGCTAAGCGCTACACCTAGCGAACGCACATTGGCAATTACCGCATTGGCTAAATCTTTCACCTCTGCTAGAGATGCTCCCGCCTCACTGGCCGCGCCCACAATTTTCTCTACTAGCAGTGTGCCCGCTACGCCTCTGCGCCCAGCTGTGTAGAGAGAATCTTCTACTGCCACATCGTCGTTGACTACCACGGTAGCTACTTCAATATCTTCCATTTCAGCCAATTCGGCGGCAGTAGCAAAATTCAGCACGTCGCCCGTATAGTTCTTAACGATATAGAGCACACCCGCCCCACCGTCTACTGCTTGAGTAGCCGCCAAAATTGGATCAGGAGTAGGAGAAGTAAATACCGGGCCGGCGACGGCGGCGTCTAACATCCCGTAGCCCACAAAACCGCTGTGTAGAGGTTCGTGGCCAGATCCCCCTCCGGAAACTAAGGCCACTTTCCCCGGCGTCTTCTTTTCTTTCCTCAATACGTAGTGCAGCTGCTGATTTACTTCTACTTCTTGAGCATGGGCGCTGGCAAATCCAGCTAAGGATTCGGCAACTACTTTATGCGGATCATTAATAAGCTTTTTCATCGGACTACCTAGTACTTAAATATCTATGCTGTAGCACACATTTTACTACCTTAGATAAGGGAGGGGGAGATGTAAAAAGCGGGAGCTGGTATCTACCCAAGCTCCCGCTTTTACCTACAGATAATCTGCTTAATTAGTTTTCAATAAAGCGATTTTATTCCGCCTTATCTTCGCCAGCTGCTTCTGCCGCATTTGCGGCTGCTGCAGCTGCCTCTTCTGCCGCTGCTGCCACACCCGGAGCAGCTGCTGGCGCATCTGCCTGCGTATTTTCTTTGGCCGAAATACGCGCATTGATTCTATCCAGCAAGAAGGCACAAACCGCTCCTACCAGCGCCACAATCAGCGTGATAAGGAAGATTATCTTGTATCCCACTTCTGGATTATCGCGATGCGCTTCCACGATACCAGCGGTAGTCGGATTGCCCCAGAAAATCGAAGCGTAGACCAAGAGGGAACCAACTGCCATTGCCGAGCCGTTGATTTCTTCCGGCAAGTGCAGCTCCGCAATCGGAGCTAAAATTACCGACTTCCCTAGGAAAGTACCGAAAGCCATTACGATCAGCAGCCCCATCGCCAACCAGATATTTCCGGCAGGCAGCACGTAGATAAGACCCACGCCAAGGGCGATTACGCTGAGCGCCAAGCCCATCATGCGGGTGGAAGACTTAAATACGTAATCAGCCACTAAGCCAGATACCAGGCCAGCAAAAATACCTACTAAGCCGGTATTGAAAATACCGAAGGCACCTGCCTGCGCGGGCGTAGCTTTAAATACCAAAATCAGGTACGGAGCAGAGCAGTAAATTAGGTTTACGTAGCACCAATAGACACAAAGTCCGGCAATACCAGCTAACCAAACCCGCGGAATGAGCAGTACCCGCAGCAGGCCTTTCAAAGCGGCGATATTATCGGATTCACCTGGCTTTTCACCTTTCGCAGTGGCATTCTTTGGCACAAAGCGCAGCAGGCAGAAAAGCAATGGAATAATTATCAAGGTGTAGCAAACACCCATAATACGCATTACGGTGTCGGCGTGCTCCGAAAAAGCTGCTAGCAAGCCCACCACGATTAGATTCATTAGGAATTCGGCTGCACGGCGAATCGACTCCAGAAGTCCCATAGCCAAGCCGCGCCCTTTTGTATCAGAATCCTGCGACATGAAGGAAACGCCGTTTACCACTGCTGGCCAGCCAATCGCATCCCAGACTCCCCAGGATATGGCCATTGCAATCATTATGTTGAAGTCAAGATTTGGCACTAAATACAGCACTAATGCGGTGCCCATCCGCCACACAGACCAAGCGATCAGAATAGAGCGAATAGTGAAACGGTTATTTACCCAACCACCAGGCACATAAAGAAACATTGCTATGCCTAGCCAGCCCATGAGGATACCGAACTGATCGATACCAATCCCTAAGGCGGAGGTGAGCGGCACCATCAAGGAGCCTTTGAAAGCCTCAAAGGCGGAATAGGTGAGCTGCCCAGCCATGACTATCGTCAAGAAACCGCCTACGCGACCGGGGCGTAAAAATACCGGCAGCTTTGCGAATCTACTTTGTTTTTCCATATATTCTTTCCAATTCTGTATCTAGCTACTTTTCACTTTCGGCGCCGGTAATACCCATCAGAGTATTGGCCACATTAGAGATGATTCCCTCAACTCCCCAATTGGCGAGTTGATTTGCGCGGCCGGGATCATCTACCGTCCAAACATTGATGCCGAAGCCAGCTTGATGAATTTCCTTCACTCGCTCTGCCGTCAAGAAATTATCCTCCGGATGCAGGTAATCAGCTCCCACTAATTCCAGCATAGACTTCCAGTCGTCATAAAGAGCGACTGTTTCATAGAGGCAGCCGACTGGCAATTTCGGAGCGCGCTGCTTAAAGATATGCAGCAATACGTGATTAAAAGAAGAAATAATGACCTTGCGAGCGGGGTTGAGCTCCTCCAGCTCCGCAATGATATTGTCAATTAGCCGCAGCGTCTCTTTTTTGCCTTGCTCATTCGACTTGATCTCGATATTGGCATTTAACCCTTTTTCGTTCATAAACTGCACCAATTGCCGCAGAGTCGGCACTGGCTCGCCAGCAAATTGTGGACTAAACCAAGATCCTGCATCTAGCTGCAGCAGATCAGCCGCAGTTAAATCGTAGTAACTTCCTGCCCGATTTGTAGTGCGGTCTAAAGAAGTATCATGAATGATTATCGGAGTGCCATCTCCTAATGCATCCACATCTGTTTCAATCCAGTTGATTCCGTTATCCAAGGCAGCTTGGAAAGCACTGATAGTGTTTTCTGGCGCAAGCGTATTCAATCCACGATGTGCCATTAAAGTACAGCCTGCCATTTTCTCTCCTTTCTTTGCTCACTCGATTTACCGCCAGTACTTCTTTGCACGCTCGTGTGGTAAATCAGCAACAATTATTAATAGTAAGGTATTCCTTAAGCAGCTCCACATTTTCTTCTCACAATGCACATATGTGCAAAGCTAAGCAGGTATTTTATCCATATTTTCACCGGTATTTATACTGATTTAATATGCTAAGCTTCCTGCCTCTACTTTCTCAGTAGTGAAAAGTTTAAGAAATCTTCCTAGCAGCTAGGACGATGGGCGCCTTCCCTTTATCTCTCCTCGGGACGGTGCAGGCGGGCGGAAACCTGTCTCTTATA
>NZ_CAMXYE010000078.1 GCF_947253055.1 uncultured Arcanobacterium sp.
GAGATTAGAATAACGGTCTCGTGGGCTCGGAGATGTGTATAAGAGACAGGATTCACACAACAAAAAGGAATCAAACGCTCAGGATATTTGTTACATTCGCGTAAAACGAAATCATTTATGCGCCTAATATGGGCATCAGATAAATCTGGTTCATATGCAAGGGCCACCGCAATCGACAAATCAATGCCGTTTTTATCCATAGCAGCTACTAAAGCATCGGCATCGCAAGAAAGAGAACGGCTGGAGTCATAGCCGCTAATCTGAGGTGGAATATCCGATTCTTCCCAAATATGGGAATGGACATCTACGCGTTTGCTCATTTAACTACTCCAAATACATCTAAGGCGGTTGCTAATTCGCTATGCTCGCGAGCTGCTTCTTCCAGCGATATGCCCTCCATATAGGAGTCGATTGCCTGATACATTGCCCGCACTCCGGCAGCTGGCCCTTGCGGATGCCCTTGAATAGCTCCGCCGGAGGCCAAGACGATGTCGGTGCCTAAATCTTCTAAGTATCTGTGGACTACCCCGGGTTTCACTCCACCACCGACGATGGGGAATGCAGGCTTTAAGCCGTTCGTTGGCGTGAGCATTTTGCGTGCGGTAGCTAGATACGCCGCTTTCCGCATGGGATATCCGCTGTAAGGAGTATTGATAACTGCCATATCAGCACCTACGAGCCGGGGGAAAAATCCGAGCGCTAAAGCGGCAGACATGCCGGAGGAAGCGTTTTCGTAATAGGTATTAGCCGAGGCATAGTGGCCGAGAATCGGCACATCAAACTTTTCTCGCAATTCGACGACGCTGCCGTAGCCGACCGCCGCATAGCACACCATGAGTGCGCGTGCTCCGGCGTCAATAGCCCGCTGGGCATTTTCGAATAAAGCCGTGCCTTGCGCAGTGATATTAGGTACGTAAATAGTGCGGTGGCCAGTTTCCGCAAAAGCCTGCTCAGCAGCTTTGTTATAAGCGGCTACCCGTTTATCAATCGGAGAAAATTCGGGATCTCCCATAAGCTCATCGTCTTTGATTAAATCCGGAGCGCCCAGGGCAGTTTCGCGGAAGATTTCACTTCCTTGGGCAGGAGTGAGGCCGGTACACGGTTTAATCATATTGAGCAGCAGAGGGCGGGATTCGACCCCGAGCAGCTTTCGCAGCCCCGCTACCCCGTGCTTAGGGCCGGGGAACTTATCTGCTAGCGATGCGGGAAGTTGAATATCGGTGAGTTTTGCCGCCATAGAAGTGGAGGCATCATTTCCCAGCAACGAGGTGAAAAGGCGGGGCATATCAGCTCCGATACTCACAGCCGGCAGAGAAAGAGTCGCAGCGTAGGTCGCGGTATCTTCCGCATCGGTCACCAAATCGCTGGAATCTAAGGCTTTAATATCGACGACTTCACCCTGGTAGGCATCAATCATCTCTTCTGTTAAGCCCGGTACGGCTACCCAGGTTCCAATAGTTTGCCCTACGGCGAAGGCACGAACTTTTTCTAATGGATCCACATTGGCAGGGATAGAAAAGGTATATGTCGCGAGGACCGCGTCATCCTTATTGTATTCCGGGGACATATTGCTCCTTCTCGTCATTGGGAATGTTACATACGATAATACATTAATCACCGTTCATGTGATAATGATACATGAAAAATGTTATGTCTTGGTAATAAGTTCATTTTAAGTAGTTTTGTGTTAGATCCATTATAAGCGGAGGATAAGACTTATGATAAGACTTATGCGAAAGATTGATACTCGTATTATTTTGCTTGGTACGGCTGGCGGCGCAGTCACTTGGGGGGCTCCGGATGCGGAATCGCCCTGCCGTTATGGGACTTCCACGGCGCTAGTAGTCGATGGGAAAATTTACGTGATCGATTTTGGCATGGGAGTGGCGCGGCAGCTAACGAAGGCAAATCCACTAGAGCGCCCGGAAGCGAAAATTTTTACCGATCTGCAAGCTTTGTTTATTACCCATATGCATTCAGATCACACTTTGGATTTATCGAATCTGCTGCTATGTGGATATAACCAAGGGTGGCCAGAGCATAGAGTCGAAGTATACGGCCCGTGGGAAAGGACTCTTAGCCCGTATTTTTATGCAAATTTGCCGGAACCGGATATACAAACGCCCGGTGCAGAAAAATTTGTGGAAAATCTGTTGGCCGCATTCGAAGCTGAAACTTTAGATAGGGTCTACGGCGCAAATAAACGCGCTCCGCAAGACATGATTGTGGGAGTTGATGTGCGGCGTCCGGAGGTAATCGGGCGCGATGCTTATGGGGAGTTTTGTCAATCTGGGGGAGCTGATTCGCAGAGTGAGCGCGCTCAGCAACCGGTGGAGCCGTTCTTCGTATATGAAGATGATCGAGTGCATGTGAGCGCCACCTTGGCGGAACATGGAACTATGTATCCGGCTTTTGCCTACCGCTTTGATACCGACGCTGGTTCGGTAGTCTTTTCCGGCGATACCGGGCCTTCTGAGAATATAATTCGCCTCGCCACCGGCGCAGATGTATTGGTACACGAAGTAGTAGATTCCAATTTTGCTCGTTGGCAATTCGGAAATCCTCCCTATACCCCCAAGCAGCAGCGAGCACTGGATGTGGTATTCCAGAAACACTGCTCGGTAGAAACTGTGGGCTCGATTGCCCAGCGCTGTGCAGTGCGCACATTGGTGCTCAACCACTTTGTTCCGGGTCATCTACCTCAAGGATATTGGGCAGCGAAAGTGACGGGTTTCGATGGGCGCGTCATCGAAGGCCGCGATTTAGATACCGTATACCTTGCGCAAGCGTAGCCACATATAGCGCGTATGGCGCGTATGGCCGAGCTTCCCCAGGTAGAGTTACTTATTGATTACCTTGATTATCACTGAGGAGGGTGAGAGAAAATGAGTATGAAAAATCCGGTATATCCTGGGGCGGTAATTCGGGAAGATTTCTTAAATGAACTTGGTATTTCGGTGAGTGCCGCTAGCCAAAAATTGGGAATATCTCGGGTTGCATTGTCGCGTGTTTTAAACGGTAGAGCAGTTTTAACGCCTAATTTGGCTTTGCGTCTTGAACTTGCAGGAATTGGTGATGCTCGTATGTGGTTAGATATGCAGACCGCTTATGAGTTAAGCCAAGCTCGTATGGCCGAGCTTCCCCGGGTAGAGCCACTTATCGCTCTGTAGCGCTTTTGTGAGATGAGTACCTTAAAGAGGCTACTGACTTCGCAAAACTTTTTAGCGGAGCAAGTGACTAGTCTGCTCGACCCAGATCATTTCCGATTTCGCAATGTATTTAATAGCCAGAAAGAAAGGGAAGAGGGATGAAAGATATCACCACCGAAAAAGAAAAACTGGCTCGCGCCCAGCTCTGCCTGCAAACTACTGCCTATGCCGATGCGCTGGGTATGCCAACTCAAGACCTCACTCGGCAAAGCATCGAAGCTGAATATGGCTTTGTGGATACTTTGGTGGCTGCCGGGCCAGCGCAGGAAATAGCGCACGGTGCCCCCGCGGGCATGGTTACCGATGATACTGAACAGACCTTTATGCTGGCGAAAATTTTGATAGAACGCGGCGAAGTGCCACCGCTAGAATTTGCCCACGGGCTGCTGGAGTGGGAAAAAGATATGATTGCGCGCGGCTCTCTCGATTTGCTCGGCCCCTCTACTAAGCGAGCTATCTCCGCTTTAGAAGACGGCGTGCCCCCTAGCGAAACGGGAAAATACGGCACCACGAATGGTGCGGCGATGCGCATTTCTCCGGTGGGGATAGCCTTCGATCTTTCCGATCGGCAGCGGTTTATGGCAGCGGTGGTGCAGGCTTCGCAAGTCACCCACAATACTAATGTGGCATTGCAAGGGGCGATGCTGGTGGCGGGAGCAGTGAGCGCGGGAATTGCGGGTGCCTCTCGGCCGGAAGCCTTGGAGATAGGGCTCGACTTAGCGCGCGAAGCTGCCACCTGTGGCAATCAGGTGTGCGCTCCCGATATTTATTTGCGTTCTCTGTGGGCTATCCAACTTCTCAAAAAATGCACTTCCCGCGAGGAAATTTTAGATACGCTGTTCTACCAAATCTGTACTTCCTGTGCTTCGCATGAGTCAATTCCAGCTGTAGCGGCCTTGTGCGCTCTAGACGTCAGCGCCAATGAAGTACTTTTGTTGGCGGCAAATGCCGGCGGAGATACGGATACGGTGGGGGCAATGGCCGGAGCAATTCTCGGCGCTTGCGGCGACTCTGCCAGGATTCCACCGGAATCATTAGAACTAGTCACGACTTTAAATTCATTACCGATAGCACAAACTGCAGCAAGTCTAGTATCGCTGCGAATTTCTAAGGAGAAATAATGTCTAATACGGAAACGCCCGCCGAAGGTTGGCGCTCACTACTCGAAGTTGAAGATCGGGGAATTGAACCAATTCCCGCTTCGGAACAGACCAGCGGCCCCGCCGAACTATTTTGGATTTGGTTTGCGGGAAATATCTCCATCCTCGGTATCCCATTGGGAATCTGGGTAGTAGCTGGAGAGCTGAATTTCTGGCAGGCGCTAATCGCCGGAGCGGTGGGAGCGGTAGCCTCTTTCGCTATCGTAGGTGTCGTATCGATCACCGGCCAGCGGGGCGGTGCGCCCACTTTGACGCTTTCACGTGCCACTTTCGGCACTCGCGGTAACTATTTTCCCACCTTGGTAGCTATTCTTTCCCGCTGGGGTTGGGAGACGGTAAATACTGTGACGGCGGCCTTTGCGGCAATTTCTATCGGCACCGTCATTGTCGGTTCGGAGCTCACTCCGCGTAGCCATCCGTGGATTGCAATCGTGGCAGTACTCCTATTCCTCGCGCTCACCTTGGCGGTATCCGGAGTGGGGCATCAGATGCTCGCTGTATTCCAAAAGTGGGCCACCTACATTTTCGGTGTGCTCACCCTAGTGGTAGTTGGCTTCATAGTGGCGAAAGTGGATTGGAGTATGGTGCTGAGCGCGGAAGCTGGCTCGTGGGGCACGGTACTAATGGGTATCGGCGTGGTCGCTTCTGGTACCGGTATTGCTTGGGCTAATTCGGGTGCTGATATCGGGCGTTACCAATCCAAGAAAGTATCTCCGGCGACTCTGATCCTCACCTGTGCAGCCGGCGCTGGTATTCCGCTAATTATTATGATTGGCACTGGCTCGCTGATTGCTATCACCAATCCAGAGTTTGACGCCGGCAACCCGCTGGCTTCGATTCCAGCTCTACTGCCAGCCTGGATGTCAATCCCCTTCTTGATTTCTGCCTTTGCTGGGCTGCTGCTTTCCAACAATATCTCGGTGTACTCTTCCGGTTTAACCCTATTGACCATGGGCATGAAAGTGCGCCGCATCGTAGCCGTAGCTGCTGATTTAATGGTCAGCCTAGTTGGTTCGATGGTGTTCCTCTTCCTCTTTGAAAGTTTCTACGATGCTTTCATCGGCTTCATTACCTTGTTGGCAATTCCGCTCACTGCCTGGTTGGGAGTGTTCTTGGTAGACATGATTAAGCGCACCACCTATAGTTCTGACGACTTATTGGATATGACTCCGCGTTCTGCTTACTGGTATCAAGGCGGCTTTGAAGTGCGCGTGCTGGCGTCGTGGCTAGTAGCTTTGGGTGCCGGTTTCCTATTCAAATTCGCGCTTCCCGATTCTTTCATTGCCCAGCAGGGGCTGGAGTGGCTGGTAGCCTTGCTGGTTTCCGGCTTGCTCTATCTGGCATTGGGCGGAGCTAAAGGCGCAGGTGTAAAAAAATGAGAATGATCAATACGGGCAGCGTAATCGTAGATCAGGTGATCCGGCTGCCGAAAATGCCAGAACCGGGTGGAGACGTAATCGCCAACAGTACGGAACTGGTGGCGGGTGGCGGCCTCAACTCCATGCTAGGAGCAGCGCGCTACGGCATGAAAGTAGTGTACTGCGGGCTGGTCGGCACGGGGCCATTTGCCGATATTATTGGGCAGGCGCTGGAAAAAGACGGTATTTCCTCTATTTTTCCGCGCGTACCCGATGCCGATAACGGCTACTGCGTGGCATTCGTAGAAGATTCTGCAGAACGCACCTTTGTAACTACGCTCGGGGTAGAAGGCGATTTTGGCTATGAACACTTAGCTGCAATCCAGCTAGAGCCGGGTGATTTGATCTATATCTCTGGCTATAGCTTGGCCACTGAATCCAATGCGGAGGGCTTGGCTAAATGGCTAGCGGAGATTCCAGCAGATATTCCGGTGGTGGTAGATCCTTCGCCGTTGATCTCGGAGTTGCCGCACGAGCTTTACGCGCCGCTACTTGCGCGGGCCGATATTTGGTCTTGCAATGAGCGCGAAGCAGAAATCTTGGGAGAATCCGGCTCCGATGCCGCTAATGCAGCTGCAATCAAGAAATTGCTCAAGAAAGACGCTGCCGTGGTGGTGCG
>NZ_CAMXYE010000079.1 GCF_947253055.1 uncultured Arcanobacterium sp.
GACACGCCAAAAACTTTTCGCAAAAATTTAATCAAACGGTTGAAGCAGGTAGAATCAGAGAGAATCGATTTTAAGGAGAATCTGTGTCAGGACATTCTAAGTGGGCGACCACTAAGCATAAGAAAGCAGCTAATGACGCTAAGCGAGGTAAACTCTTCGCGCGTCTTATTAAGAATATCGAAGTAGCTGGGCGTACGGGTGGCCCCGATCCCGACGCTAATCCGGCTCTGTATGATGCGATTCAAAAAGCGAAAAAGAATTCGGTGCCGAATGACAACATCGAAAGAGCCTTAAAGAGAGCAGCTGGCGATGATGCGGGTGGCGCTACCTATGAGCAAATTTTTTATGAAGGCTATGCCACGGGCGGAGTGGCAGTATTGATTGAGTGTCTCACCGATAACCGGAATCGGGCTGCCTCGGATGTGCGGGTAGCTCTCACTCGGAACGGTGGCACTCTCGCTGATCCCGGATCGGTCTCTTATCTCTTTACTCGTAAAGGGGTAGTGGAAGTGCCGATGGCTGATTCTTTAGACGAAGATAGCATCTTAATGGCAGTCTTGGATGCGGGAGCTGAAGAGATAGCTACTCTCGGAGATACCTATCAGGTAATTTGCGCTCCAAATGATGTAGTGGCAGTGCGCAGTGCCCTGGTGGAAGCGGGTATTGACTACAATTCGGCGGAAACGCAGTTTGTGCCGGCGATGAAAGTCGATGTGGATAAAGATAATGCCCGGCGCGTGCTAAAAGTATTGAATGCACTAGACGATGTAGATGATATTCAGAATGTCTACTCCAATGTCGAGATTGATGACGAGGTGCTCTCCGAGCTCGAAGCTGAGGAGTAAAGTGCGAATACTCGGGGTGGATCCTGGTCTTACTCGTTGCGGAGTGGGAATTATAGAAGCTGATGCTTACCGGCGGGTTAAATTAGTAGACGTCGGAGTAGCACGCTCCGCTCCTGATCAGGCTCCACAACAGCGCTTGTTAATTATTTACAACGAGCTGCTCACCCAGATAAAAATTTTTCACCCCGAGGTGGTGGCGATAGAGAGAGTATTTGCCGAAGAGAATGTGCGTTCCGTTACGAGCACTGCGCAGGTGGCGGGTATTGCTATGCTGGCAGCGGCACAATTCTCCTTGCCAGTAGCTCTCTACAGCCCCTCGGAAGTGAAAGCTGCTGTGACGGGAAACGGGCGGGCCGCTAAAAAACAAGTGCAGTTTATGGTGCAGAAAATTTTGCAGTTAGATGCCTTGCCGCGGCCGAAAGATGCCGCCGATGCGCTGGCGATTGCCGTATGCTGTGCTTGGCGCGGGGGAGGAGAATCTGGGCAAAAAACTGACCGCGCGCAGCACGGCGGAGCCGGAATGCTTCCTAGAGCAGAAGGGGCGGATTTGACTCCTGCACAAAAATTATGGGCGCAAGCTGAACGTTTAGGATCTCGCCACGGAGCGGTAGCTCCCAAAAAATAAATAAATATGTATTAAACTATTTATGAAACGTTTGTTCGAAAGGTGGAATCGTGATCTCTTCCGTGCGCGGGGCAGTGATTGGGCTGGATAAAGATTCGGTCGTTCTGGAAGTGGGCGGAATTGGATTGTGTATTTACACTTCTCCTTCTACGCTTGCCTCTTTACACCTCGGCTCGGAGGCGCAGCTCTACACTTCTTTAATAGTAAAAGAAGATGAGTTGAGTCTTTATGGTTTTGCTGATGCCGATAGTCGTACTGTTTTTAATATCTTGTTGGGAGTATCGCGTATCGGAGCTCGCACTGCATTAGCGATGCTGGCTGTGCATACGCCTGATGCTCTGCGCTCAGCAATAGCTAATAAAGATATAAATGCCCTCACACAAGTATCTGGAATTGGGAAAAAAGGTGCCGAACGAATAATTTTGGAAATTGGCGATAAGCTCGGGCCTGCTCCCCAGCTGGCGGCGGTGAATTCTCCTACGAGCGGCGCGAATGAGCGCGATGTATTGGAAGCATTAATAAATCTCGGCTGGCCAGAGCGCGAAGCGAAGCCGGCTTGTGTGCAGGCCGTCCAAGAAAATCCGGAAGCGGCGGTGGCTGATTTATTGCGGGCTGCTCTGCAAATTCTAGGTAAAAGGAGGTAGCGCGTGGAGGAATGGAATATAACTTCTGCCGAAGCTGATGAAGAAGAACGCGCGCAAGAAGCCGCGTTACGCCCTAAGCAACTCACGGAGTTCGTAGGCCAAGAAGTGGTGCGTAGCCAGCTTTCGCTCATTTTAGATGCAGCTAATCAGCGCGGAAAATCTCCAGATCACGTGTTACTCTCCGGCCCGCCTGGCCTAGGTAAGACTACTTTGGCGATGATTATTGCAGTGGAAGTAGGTGGGTCTTTGCGCCTCACTTCCGGCCCGGCAATCCAGCATTCGGGAGATTTAGCGGCCGTACTTTCTTCTCTCCAAGAAGGAGATGTGCTCTTTATAGATGAAATTCATCGCCTAGCACGGGCAGCAGAGGAAATGCTCTACTTAGCGATGGAGGATTTTCGAGTTGATGTGATTGTGGGGAAAGGTCCGGGCGCCACTTCTATTCCTTTGCCGCTACCGCGTTTTACCGTAGTAGGAGCTACTACCCGCGCGGGATTGTTGCCAGCACCGCTGCGCGATCGTTTTGGCTACACTGCCTATTTAGATTATTACGCGGATACGGAACTGGCAGAAATAGTGCGCCGTAATGCCATTAAACTGGATGCAGAGCTCACTGACGAAGCTGCGGTAGAAATATCTTCCCGCTCGCGAGGCACACCGCGAATCGCCAATCGGTTATTGCGGCGTGTGCAGGATTGGGCACAAGTACGGGGGAGTGGAGTACTAGATTTAGCTGCTGCCCAAGCTGCCCTGCAAGTTTTTGAAGTAGATAAGAGTGGCTTGGATCGCCTCGATCGGGCAGTTCTAGAAGCAATCTGCCAAAATTTCCAAGGTGGCCCAGTTGGATTGACCACTTTAGCGGTTTCGGTAGGAGAGGAACCAGAAACAGTTGAAACGGTCTCTGAACCCTATCTAGTGCGCCGCGGTTTCCTCACTCGTACTCCGCGTGGCCGCCTAGCTACGGCGCGGGCGTGGCAGCATCTCAATTTAACGCCGCCGGAGGCATCCGCTACACTTTTTCGCTAGCATAAAATGCGGTAAACTTTTTTAGGTTGCACTAGCAGATTAGGAAAAGGCTCTTATGGAACTTATTATCATTGTTTTGTTTATGGTCATTATGATGTGGGGCCTAAACTTTATGAACCGGAAGACGCAGAAACGCCAGCAAGATGAGCGAGCTTCTGCCATCGTACTGGGTAATAACGTAGTCACTACCGCTGGATTTTTAGGAAAAATAGTGGATATTGACGGCGATGCCATTACTCTCGAATCTCCTTCCGGTGAGGAATCTGTATGGCTGCGTGGAGCAATTGCTGGCCAGATGGAAATTCCGGTAGCAGGAATTTCGGAAGCAGATGCGGCTGCGTTGGACGCCGAAACGAGTGTAAAAGAAGTGGCAGCGGGGGAGGATTCCGAGAATCCCGAGGCTCCTGAGCAGCCAGTGGAAGAATCTGATCAAGAATAAGGCGCCGATTTTTGGCGGAAATAGAAAAGATATTTTTGTGGCGAAAAAAAGAAGAGCAGGGGCAGGATCCGCTCCTATAAAACGCTTGCTAGTGTTGACGGTATTAGCAATTGCCTTAGTTGGTTCATTAATTTTCGGTACGGTACGCGAGCCAGGTACTAAATTCACTCCTTCCTTAGCTCTGGATTTGGAAGGTGGCACGCAGCTGATTTTGACGCCAGTAGCTACCGATAATTCTGAGATTACGGACGAAGATGTAAATCAAGCTATTGAAATTATCCGCCAGCGGGTGGACGCTTCCGGTGTGGCAGAAGCGGAGATTACCGCGCAAGGCGGAAAAAATATCGTCGTAGCGCTGCCGGGAGAGCCCAGTAAAGAAACTTTAGACTTGGTGCGCACTTCAGCAGTATTGCGTTTGCGACCGGTGTTGACGGTAATGGGGCCAGATGCCATAAATAATTCGAGTTTGGCGCAGATGCAGGCACAAGCCCAAGCGCAGAGCAGTGGATCGCAGCCGCCAAAACCAGAAGATATTAAACCACTTAATCTGAGCCCCGAAGAATTACAGGCAGAAATTACGAAACTCGCCGATTCGAATAAAGATGGAAAGCTCTCTAGCGAGCCACTAACTACTCCCAAGGATTCTTCTGATTTAGCTTGGGTGACGGAAAAAGTGCTCTATGATGCCTACACTTTGCAATGTGGCTCGGGAAAAGCGCGCCTAGATGCTACTGCTGATGCTCCCGATAAACCTTTCGTGGCTTGTGCAGAAAAAGGCGAAATGAAATATATTCTCGGCCCAGCGGAGGTTGAGGGTACTAACCTTACGCAGGCATCTTCTGGGCCAGCGGTAGATAAAAGTGGTAATCCTACCGGTGGCTGGGCTGTACATATGCAGTTCGATAAAGAAGGCGGCGAGGCTTTCGCCGCCGTGACGGGTCGCTTGCACGGTTTAACGCAACCGCGTAATCAGTTTGCTATTGTGCTCGACGGGCAAGTACTTTCGGCTCCGGTGCCTAGTGGGCCGATTGCCGGAGGGCAAGCCGAAATTACTGGAAAATTTACCGCGGAAGAAGCTGCCTCTTTAGCTAACCAGTTGAGCTTTGGTTCCTTACCGCTCAACTTTGAAGTGCAGTCTGAAGAGCAGATTTCAGCTACCCTCGGCACCGAACAGCTGCAAGCGGGCTTGATTGCCGGCTTAATTGGCGGGCTAATAATCGTGCTTTATATGCTCTGGCAGTATCACGCTTTAGGAATCATTTCGGTAGCTTCTATCGCCCTCTCTACGGGAATGTCTTATCTAGTAATTTGTTTCCTCTCTTGGAGCATGGGCTACCGCCTTTCTATGGCCGGTGTGCTCGGTATGATTATTTCGGTTGGCGTCACTGCGGATTCTTTCATCGTTTACTTTGAGCGAATTCGCGATGAAATCCGCGATGGGCGCACAATTAAAGGCGCGATTGAGCACGGCTGGGCGCGGGCGAAGCGCACAATCATTATTTCGGACTGTGTAAATTTGCTAGCTTCCATAGTGCTTTACCTATTGACGGTTGGATCGGTGCGCGGCTTTGCCTTCACACTGGGAATCACCACCGTGCTGGATTTGATAGTGGTAATGCTCTTTACCTACCCACTAGTCACTTTGCTCGGTCGTTTGCAATTCTTTAATTTGGGTAAGCCCTTCTCCGGATTGGATAAAGTGCAATTGCGGAAAAATCCGCTCTATCGCGGGCGCGGGGCTGCTCTCGCTGGGCGGAAGCGGCCGGCCAATGCAGAAGATAGTGAGCAAGATTCCGATGCCGATTTGCTTGAAGAAGTAGCTGAGAGTGAGCCAGAAGATACTGCAGTTGCTAATTCTGCTGCGGCTGCGCCGGCGGAAGCAGCGGAAGTAGCTGGAAAATCCGCCGTCGAAGTACCGGTAACTGTAGGTGCAGAAATAGAAAATTCCGCTGCACTTTCTCAGCCTGGCCTCACTTTAGCGGAGCGCCGCGCCCAAGAGCGGAAAGCACGGAAGAAAAAAGCGGCCACAGATGGCATAGATTCTCAGGAAGAGGGGAAAAACTAATGTTATCCATGTACCCTATCGGTAATGATCTCTACTCTGGGCGCCGTTCTTTAAATATTATTGGATTGCGGAAAGTCTGGTTTGGAATCGCCTTGCTGCTGATTCTGGCTTCTTTGATGTCAATCTTGATACGCGATCCGAACCTCGGAATTGAATTCCGCGGTGGTTCACAATTCACCGTCACCGGCACAGAAGTTACCTCCCATCAGCCTGCTTATGAAGCAATTTCCAAAATAGGTGCAGATGATGCGCCACGTGTTTCTAGTTTAGGTACCTCTGGATTGCGGGTGCAGACCGTCGAACTGAGCGATCAGCAGACGCAGGAATTAAAAGAAACTCTGGCTGCTGCTTATAAAGTACCAGTAAGTGATGTAACCTCCACTTACATTGGCCCGTCCTGGGGGCAAAACATTATGAGCAAAGCGATTCGCGCCATGATTGTATTTATGGTTACAGTATCGCTGGTCTTAATGCTATATTTCCGTTCCTGGACTATTGCAATTGGTGCTATGGGAGCACTTTTACACGATTTCATAATCACTTTGGGAGTATATTGGCTGCTTGGTTTGGAAATTACGCCGGCGACTATCATCGGTATTCTGACGATTCTGGGTTATTCCCTCTACGATACGGTGGTGGTATTCGATAAAATACGGGAAAATAC
>NZ_CAMXYE010000080.1 GCF_947253055.1 uncultured Arcanobacterium sp.
ACACCCATAAGGTTTCGTCGGCAGCGTCAGATGTGTATAAGAGACAGGGTTTACACCCAGGTTGTCATCGGTTCGAGTCCGGTAGAGTCCACTGAGAGATTATAGGCGGCTTTCGCAGAATGCCTGCTTGGTAGTATGCCGGCCTTAATAAAGCTTGCTAGAATCTAGCTATGGCAGAAAAATTAGAAAATATTTTAGCACTGCTAGATAAGTATTACCCTCCGGAAACGGCAGAAGAGTGGGATCGAGTAGGGCTAATAATAGGAGATCCGCAGGCTGAAATAACTAAAATTGGTTTTGCGGTAGATCCCTGCCAAAGCACAGTCGAAGAAGCGCTAGATAAGCAAGCGCAGTTATTGATTACCCATCATCCGCTCTATCTGCGTGGCACCTCTAGTGTGGCTGCTACTAATGCGAAAGGCCGGTGGGTGACGCAATTGATTCGCGGCGGCTGTGCGCTCTTTGCTGCGCACACTAATGCGGATGCGGCGTCGGATGGATCGGCCACCGCTCTCGCTAATTTGCTGGAATTGCAAAATCAACGCCCGCTAGTTCCGCATGCAAATTCCGCAATCGGACTGGGAAAAATAGGGGATTTGCCGCTGAGTATGAGCGTGCGAGAAGTGGCGGAAAAATTAAAGGCGCTGCTTCCGCCCACTCCGGCGGGGATAACTATCGGCGGAGAGGCAGAGAGAATTGTGAAAAGAGTGGCACTTTCTCCTGGCTCCGGAGATTCTTTTCTCACTGCTGTGCGGGAGAGCGAGGCGGATGTGTATATCACGGCTGATTTACGCCACCATCCGGCTACTGATCACCTGTGGGATGGAGGTTGCCCGCTGATTGGCCTCACCCATTTTGCTTCCGAATGGCCGCTTCTGCCGGCACTGCAAAAGCGGATTACGGAAAATTTTGCAGTAGAAACCTATATATCGATATTGCAAACTGATCCGTGGAGTATGCGCATCTAAAAGAGAATATCTAGAAGGAGAGAGCTATGGCTTTTGCCCCGCATCGTGACCAGTTGGCACTTATGGAAGTGGCGAAACTGGATGCCCAAATTAATAAAATACAGACGCAGGTGGAGAATCATCCAGGGAAAGCGCAGCTAGCTGCAGCAGATGCGGAGATTGCGCAGATAGAAACGCAGATAGCTGCTATTGGTCAAGAGATTCGGGCAGCCGAGGAAGAAGTGCAGAGTTGGGAGCAAAAAGCGAATCAGAGCAGTGCACTTATCGCAGAAAAAACGCAAAAACTGCACAGTGGTGCCGGGATGGATTCGCGGATGCTATTAGCGTTGCAGACGGAGATAGACCAAGGTCAAGAGAATTTAGAAAAACAGGAAGCAGCAGCGCTTTCACTGTTGGAAAAAATCGACGCCGAAGAAGCGCGGCTGCAGGATTTGCAGACTGCCGCCAAAGAAGCTAGGGAAAAGCGGCAAGGAATTGCATTACAATTCCAGGCGGCTATTGAAGAATTACAGACTGAAAAAATACAGATAGAAGAAGCGCGGGCCGCGCTTTATCAACCTCTGGCTCCGGATCTGCAGGCGGCTTATCAGCGTTCGCAAGCAAGTGGTGGGTTGAGCATAATTGGATTGCACCCTGATGGCACTTCTACGGGGGGAATTCAGCTCTCGCCTATGGAAATAGCGGCCGTAAGAGCTGCTAATCGGGAAGAAATATATCTCTCGGAAGAATATGAATGCATCGTAGTAGTGTTAGATTCTTAATAAGTGGCGCAGTAATGAGCACTGCTAGTAAAAGCGTTTTGTGAGTAAATTAGTTATGCGAGATTTTTCCACAGCGCTAGCGAGTAGAAAATAATCTGCGTAGACTAGACCCACGGAATGAGCTGTTCAGGCGGTCGCGAGTAGAGATATTCGAGGAACGTCCGGGCTCCATAGGGAACGGCGGTGGGTAACACCCACTCGGGGCGACCCGCAGGAAAGTGCCACAGAAAATAAACCGCCGCAAGGTAAGGGTGAAAAGGCGAGGTAAGAGCTCACCGCGGCATTGGTGACAGTGCCGGCATGGTAAACCCCGCTGGGAGCAAGATCAAGCAGTGTGCAACGAGGTGTCCCGCTGAGCGCACGGGTAGATCGCTGGAGCGAGTCGGTAACGGCTCGCCTAGATGGATGGCCGCCGCCGCTTGAAGCGGCACAGAACCCGGCGTATCGAGCAGCTCATTCCGCTATACTCCTTGCGCCGCACTACGCTCCTTGCGCTGCGCTCCGCTGATTCTGGGTAGGTAAGGTGAGAATTTCCGCTCCGGCGCTGCCAATCACAATAGTGTGTTCCCACTGGGCCGTTCGCTTATGGTCTTTGGTGAGGACTGTCCAGCCGTCGTCCCATTGCTCCCAGGCGATATCGCCGAGCGTAAGCATCGGCTCAATAGTAAATACCATTCCTTCTTCTATTAAATCGTCATAGAGTGGCGCCGCATCGTAATGAGGCACGATTAAACCGGAATGAAAAGCTTCTCCCACGCCGTGGCCAGTGAAATCTTCTACCACTCCGTAGCCAAAACGCTTCGCATAGGATTCGATTACTCGCCCAATCACATTGATACGCCGCCCAGGTTTAGCTGCTTTAATTCCGCGCATCATAGCCGCATAGGTACGTTCGCAGAGTAAGCGGGATTCCTCGTCTACCTCTCCTGCATAAAACATTGCATTTGTATCCCCGTGTACACCGTGAATATAGGCAGTGACATCTAAATTCACAATATCGCCTTCTTGGAGAGGCCGGGAATCTGGAACTCCATGGCAAATCACTTCATTTACCGAAGTGCAAATCGATTTTTTAAAACCCATATATTCCAGGCAGGAGGGGTAAGCGCCATAATCACACATATATTCGTGGGCAATTTTATCTAAAGTATCGGTAGTGACTCCGGGAGCTACTGCCGCTCCAGCGGTGTAGAGAGCATCTGCCGCAATTTGCCCAGCTATGCGAATTTTTTCTATCGTTTCGCTGCTCTTTACATCAGAAGCCGTCACCCGTTCGGGTCCGCTGTGGTAGAGATACTCAGGGCGGGGAATTTTATTTGGCACATGCCGTCCCGGTGAAACTTTTCCTGCTTTAATATTCCCTACCGGAGCTGTGCTTCGCATATTTTCCTCTTTTTCCCTTATTTAGAATCTGTATTTTCCGTTTCCTACCCCAAATCTACTCTGTCTACGGCAGAATATATATAAGGAAAGAAAGAAGGGTCATGGATAAACAGCAAGAATACGTATTACGCCGAGTAGCCGAAGAGGATATTCGTTTCATTAGACTTTGGTTTACCGACGTGGCAGGTACGCTTAAATCAGTCGCAATTGCCCCCGCCGAATTAGAATCCGCTTTTCAGAACGGAATCGGTTTCGATGGATCTGCCGTGCAAGGCTTAGCGCGGGTATACGAATCAGATATGCTCATGCGCCCAGATGCTTCTACGTTCCGGATTCTGCCGTGGTACGAATCAGGAGAAATTACCGGGCGAATCTTTTGTGATATTTTCACTCCGGACGGAGAACCGGCTCGCTCCGATCCGCGGGCGGTATTAAAACGCGCCCTGAAGCACGCGGCTGATTTAGGATTTACTTTCTATGCCCATCCAGAAATCGAATTCTATCTTTTCCATCCGGAAAATGACCCAGCTGTGGTGCCTACGCCTATCGATAACGGTGCTTATTTCGATAATATATCGCGGTCTTTGGCGCGAGATTTCCGCTCTAAAGCAGTGAAAACTCTAGAAGATATCGGTATATCGGTAGAATTTTCCCATCACGAAGCTGGCCCGGGGCAGAACGAAATAGATCTACGGGTGGCAGATGCCTTGGCCATGGCGGACGACGTAATGACTTTCCGTGTGGTAATAGACCAAGTGGCATTACAGCAAGGGGTGCAGGCTTCCTTTATGCCGAAACCTATAATCGAATATCCCGGAAATGGAATGCATACGCATTTTTCTCTCTTCGAAGGAGACCGCAACGCCTTTTTTGCTCCGGCGGAGGAATCCGGGCTCTCTCTTACCGGACGGAAATTTTTAGCGGGTCTGCTGCACCATGCGCGGGAAATTACTGCTATTACGAATCAACACGTAAATTCTTATAAGCGGCTTTGGGCAGGATTCGAAGCTCCCTCCCACATAGCTTGGGGAAAGAATAATCAATCGGCTTTAATTCGCATCCCGACTCTACATTCTGAAGATTCTCGCTCTGCTCGCCTCGAATATCGGGCCTTGGATTCGGCAGCTAATCCTTATTTAGCTTATGCGGTAATTCTTAATGCGGGCTTAGCAGGCATAGAAAATGATTATGAACTGCCCGAAGCAGTAGATACCGACGTAGCTGCCCTCACCGAGCGGGAGCGGCAAATACTAGATATTCCTTCGCTGCCTACTTCTCTGCACGATGCGCTGCGGGAAATGGAAAAATCGGAATTGGTGGCGCGCACCCTTGGCGAAGATGCCTTCGAGTACTTTTTACGTAATAAGCGCCAAGAGTGGGAAACTTATCGCTATCAAGTGACCCCCTTTGAACGGAAAATTTTTTTGGGTGGTTTTTAGGAAAGAAAATTTGCCGCTGCAGAAGCTGAAGTATCCAGGGTAGTGAGAGAAAAAGGGGTAAATAAATGGCGCGGGCACAGAGCGAGCAGGGGATGCTGGCAAAAGCTGGTTTCTTACACCCGCAGCACGCTTTGGAATTGCTAGCAGATCCGATTCTAGAAAATGTGGATAAGAATTGGCTTATTGAGCAATTGCGCTACTGCGCTGATCCGAATCAAGCATTGCTGGAATATGTGCGCCTTGCTAGTGCAGTGGAGAGTGCCGGAGCAGAAGTTAGCCAAATTTTTGCAAAAGTGCTGGCTGATGCAGTAGCTAGCCGGAAACTTTTCGCTATATTGGGATTGTCGAGTGCACTTAGTAATCGGCTTATAGCACAGCCCCGCGAAGTAGAGATATTTCTCGGCGTTCCCGAAAAAACGCATTTATTAGAGCTATTAACCCCTTATTTAGCTGCGGATACAAATTTTGATTATGCGGCTGCTGTAAAAGTATTGCGCAATCACTATTGGCAGAGAATTATGCAAATCGCGGCCGCTGATTTGACGCAAGTAGACGCTACTGCGGGTATGCCAGAAGTGGGGAAAGAGATATCGGCTCTAGTAGAGGCTGCCTTAGATGGTGCTCTCGCTATTGCCCAGCGAGTTGTGCCGGAGAGCGGTGAAGTCGGTTTGGCTATTATTGCGATGGGTAAATTAGGAGGCGAAGAACTCAATTATATTTCTGATGTGGATGTAATATACGTGGCGCGGAGCTTAAATTCCGAATTAGCGGAAGCGGCAATGCTGGAAAAAGCTACTGCTTTAGCGCAGATAGTAGCCAGGGTAGTGGGTGCGCCCGGAGAGGTGCCGGCATTGTGGAAAATTGACGCGAATCTCCGGCCGGAAGGCAAAGAAGGGCCGCTGGTGCGTACTCTCGAATCGTGCCTCCGGTATTACAACGAATGGGCAGAAAGTTGGGAATTTCAGGCTCATATTAAAGCGCGCCCAGTGGCTGGTGATAAAGAGCTCGGTGCACAATATGTGCAAGCATTGGCGGCATTAGTTTGGCGAGCGGCAGAGCGCAGCAGTTTTGTGGCTGATACCCAGGCAATGCGCCGCCGCGTTGAATCTCTGGTACCCGCTAAAGATGCGCCGCGGCAAATAAAATTAGGAGCAGGTGGCCTGCGCGATGTGGAATTCACAGTACAGCTTCTACAACTGGTGCACGGGCGGGCAGATACTACATTGCGGGCAGCTGGCACCCTAGAAGCAATTGCCGCCTTGAGTGACGGTGGGTATATTTCCCGCCGAGCGGCCGAGCGGCTGCGCGAGGATTATAAATTTTTACGTACCCTGGAACATCGCCTGCAATTACAGCGTTTTCGCCGTTGCCAAGTACTTCCGGAAGATAGCGAAGAACTGCGCCGTTTGGCTCGTTCTATTTCGGGAAGTGGATTTCGCAGTGAACAAGATTTAGTTTCCTATTGGCAACGGGTACGAGCGGAAGTGCGCAAACTGCATTTAGAAATTTATTACCGCCCGCTTTTACCTGAAACTGCCAAACTTTCAGTAGATGATGTATCTCTCCAGCCAGAGGCGGCGCAAGCCCGCTTAGCAGCGATTGGGTATCGGGATCCAATAAGCGCTTTGCAGCATATAGAAGCGCTCACGGCGGGCATTTCGCGGACAGCTGCGATTCAAAAGCAGCTTCTGCCGGTAATGATTGGTTGGTT
>NZ_CAMXYE010000081.1 GCF_947253055.1 uncultured Arcanobacterium sp.
ATTAGGGCTAGTTCCAAACATTCATACCTCACAAGTAATTATTAATTCTGCACGGACATTTTCAGCTATGCACTGCTTTATTATACTCGCAGTTATTTATGATATGTAGAATCTTGCTGGTGGCATTAGCCACTGAGTCATTTATTACTACGTAATCAAATTCATCTTGCGCAGCTAGTTCTGTTTTGGCAGTAGCGAGCCGAATTTTTTGCTCTGCCGCATCTTCCGTACCGCGCCCCCGCAGTCTTTTTTTGAGTTCTTCCCAGGAAGGTGGAGCGAGGAAAATTTGCACCGCTTGCGGTAGGGATTTTCGCACCTGGCGCGCTCCTCCTAAATCAATTTCCAGAATCACATCCTGCCCACTGGCGAGGGCTTTGGTGACAGGCGGGCGGGGCGTGCCGTAGTAATGCCCGTGCACTTTAGCCCACTCCAGCATTTCACCACTGGTGACTAGCTCCAAAAAGTGCTTTTCATCTACGAAATAGTAGTCTTTGCCGTCTACTTCTCCGGGCCGCGGCTGGCGGGTAGTGGCAGATATAGAAAGCCACACCTTATCGATTTTCTTCAGTAATTCTTTTAATACTGTATCTTTGCCAACAGCGGTCGGTCCGCAAAGCACAAATGCTCGCCCTGTCTGCTCACCCATGACTCTATTTTTTGTATATAAGAAAAGGAAGTCAAATTTATTCAGAAAATTACCTATAAAAAGATTTCTTAAGAGACCGGGCGGTCAAAACTTAGTCTTGACCGCCCGGCATAATTATTACCTATTTACTTAGGCATCTTCGCGCCGCGCCATCGCCTTATCGAAATCGCGCGTACCTACGAATACTTCCTGCTTGTACGGATTTACGCCCAGCTTCTTGGCGCGGTAAATCACGTAACCAATCGCTAATACATTAGCCAGCAAGGCCACTATAGAAACGGTTAGGTTTACATTCGGGTTGTTCACCGAATCGGTAGAGAATACGGAGTAATCCTGGAACATGGGGAATACTTGCGCAAACATACACCAGAGCGCCAGAGTATTGGCGCGGTTCTGGATCCAGCCGCCTTTATTCCAAAACGCATTGGCCACTGTCGGTGCGAGAAGTAACGCCACACCGCAGTACCAAGCGTGCGTCGGCAGGCAGTTATAGGTGTAGCAGAAGTTCCACAAATCATAAGATATGATGAACACCCAAGTCATATCGGGCCAGAGCATATCCTTCTTCCCTTTCGAAGAATAGATTCCCCACCAACCGGTCATGACGAAGATATTGATCAATCCCGCCGTGCCGTTGAATACATTGTGCCAACCGCCGTAGAGAGTTACTCCCTCGGTTGATATCCAAGTGGTATTCCAGGCGCGGACGGCAGATTCGAAATCAGAAACTACTGCAATCAGAATATTGATAGCTACGATTACGAAGGGGAAGGCTTTGAACCAATCTACATTTCCGAGCTTCCCCCACTTGTACTTCAGCACCATGAAGCCGATGCATCCAGCAGTAGCTGCATAGAGCTTTGCATAGTGGAACCAAGAACCCATATGGATATAGGTCGGGTTGTTGAGCGCCCATTCTGCCCCCATAGCTCCCCCGATATTAATAGCGAGGAAGTAGACGGTGAGAATTGCCGGAATTACCAAGAAGCAAGTAATTCCACCGAATCGACTGCGGCGAGCGAACTCATTAGCGGCGATTAATCCGCAGAATACGAGTATCCAGCCGAGCCACTGATAGGCGGCGGTATCTCCATATACATTGAACAGCATTGTTCAGCCTTTCTCTATTTAACTATTAAAATTTTTACTTAAAGAACTTTGTCGCGGAGGTGAAGCGGAATATGGGGTTCGATATGCAGGGTTTGGGCTGCTATTTGCTTAATGGCGGAATTAGGGAGCTCAGGCCGCCGCCGAATCAAGGCAATCAACCCAGTCAGCAGCATATAGAAAGTTTCTTCTACATACTCAATATCTACCTCATGCTTACGTGCATAATCACGCACCGTAGTTTGGGAAATATATTTTGCTATCCGAGCGGCGGTGCGATCAGAAAATTTTAAGTACAGTTCGGCATTTGCACTAGCCGTCAAGCTGCTTGTAAAAGGACCATCTTCATTGACGATACGCCGCATTAATTTGGTGGCTTCGTCTAGCGCTCCATTAATATCGCCGGGTTGGCGTTTCTTATTCCAATCTTGCAGTTCGGATAAGAACGCGTCGATTGTATGATCGAGTACTGCTTCTACTGCAGCATCTTTAGAAGGAAAATAATGGTAGAAAAGAGAACGGCTCACTCCGCAGCGCGAAGTTATAGAAGAAATATTAGTCTCGGTGACGCCGCAAGAAATAATTTCCGCGCGGGTGGCTTCCAGCAGCATCCGGCGTGTATCTTTAGGTGTTGATACTTTTTTCTCCACAGTTTCCCTCCTTAAGATGAAAATAAAACCTAATTGACAGTGCGTCAACGATTGAGGAGAAAATATTTCGACACTTTAGGAAGGAACGTCAGGAAGCATTACCCGTTAGGATAAAAGTCCCAAAAAGTGTTTTGTAGGTAGTGAATCTGCAGAAGCACATAAAAATAACCTGGGCTCAGACAGCACAGTCTGAGCCCAGGTAGTAGTTTAAAGCAAAATGTAGGAAACTACGGAAAAATTATCCGAACATTTCTACGAGCGCTTTGGCCTGATTCGGCCCTAAGCCAGCTACGCGGCGCGATTCGGAGATACCGACTTTAGCCATAATTGCTTCCGCTTTTGCTTGGCCGATTCCTGGTACCGACATTAGCAGAGCCGAAACCTTCAGTTTGCCAGCTATATCATCTTTCTTTCCGCGTGTAAGCACATCGGAAACTTTAATATCGCCAGCTTTTAGCTGTTTCTTTAGTTCTGCACGCTCACGGCGTACTAAAGCTGCTTTCTCTAATGCAGCCTGCCGCTGTTCGGCGGTAAGAGTAGGCAGAGCCATGTAGTTTCCTCCTAAGTAGTTCCAATAGGTTCAACTTGGATAATACTCCTATAATGCGGAAAAGTTCACTATTTTCCGAAAATTCCGCCATTTTGTTGCGAAAATGCGTGTTTTAGCAATTAATAATGCTTAAAATGCGCAAATTTGTAAGATTTTTTAGTTCGAAAACGGCGGGAATAGGAATTTCACCGATTTTTAGCGGAACGAGAATTAGAATTCCGGAATTTCTGGAGAAGCGGCGGAAATCTGCGCAGAATTTTCCGCTAAAGTATCTTCCGCAAGAATTTCCGCATCTAATTCACTCAAATCAGCAATCGTATTGCCAGCGCCGGCAGTTTCTCCAGCATAAATATCGGCAATTTTATTTAGCACTCCCATATTAAAAGGCACGGCAGCGTCAGTAGAAAAATCTCGGGTCAAATTAGCGATTTCGGTGGCTACTACGGCGATTTCTCCATCTAAAAACATCAATTCAGCTGCGCCGATACGCAGTAAATTTCTATCTACAGTAGTCATGCGCGAAAGAGCCCAATTTGGAGAAGCCGCATCAATCATTGAGTCGATATTATCGGCCCATTCTCCGTATGCATTGACTATCGCTTGCCCATATTCGCCAATTGGTACTTGGGCAGTAGATAACTGCGTACGCTGCGCCAGCAAATCAGTAATGGAATTTGCGGGGATGCCTTTTATATCAGCTTCAAATAGCACATCTAAGGCGCGTTGACGCTGCAGCGAACGTCCTTTGCGTTTCTTATTACGGCGTTTTTTATCCACTTCTCCGTATCGCTCTCCGTTTAAGCGCGGTTTATATATTCTCCAGTTCGCGTATCTACCTTGATTTTGGTGCCAGACTCAATGAAAAGCGGTACCTGAATATCGTATCCAGTTTCTAGAGTAGCAGGCTTGGTGCCGGCATTTGAGCGATCCCCTTGTAGACCTGGTTCGGTATGGGTGATTTCCAAAACTACCGAGGCCGGCAGCTCTACAAAAAGCACCGTGCCTTCATGCATAGCGACAATTACATCCTGATTTTCGAGCAAGAATTTTTTGCTCTCCCCGAGGATGCTGCCCGCAATAGGCAGCTGCTCGTAGGTCTCGCCGTCCATAAAAATAAAATCTTCCCCGTCATTGTACAGGTACTGCATATCGCGGCGATCTACCGTAGCAGTTTCTACCTTTACCCCGGCGTTAAAAGTTTTATCGATATTTTTATTGGTGAGTACATTCTTTAATTTAGTGCGCACAAAAGCAGGGCCTTTACCCGGTTTTACATGCTGGAACTCCACGACCTGCCAAAGTTGATTATCAATCTTTAGCACCATTCCGTTTTTTAAATCATTAGTGGTAGCCATGCAATCCTCACTTAGATGAACTCTTAATAAACAAAAACAACGCTATTAGGATAGCTGATAGCAAGCCTTGATAGGGCAAGATTTAAAGAACTGAGTGCTGGTTAACTTCTTTTTGCTCAGATACAGGCTTAGCGGAGCAGAATCAGCTTCTTAGCTATTTTCTAACTGCAGCTGCTGCCAAATTTGTGCTGCGGCTATTTCGGGAGTGGTATCGCTGGTATCGAAACTAAAATTCGCAATTTCTTGATAGTAATTTTGCCGTTCGCCATAGAGGAGGCGCAGTTCTCGCCGCAGCAAAATAAAGGCACTACGCTGGCCAATTAATTCTTTCCGCACCACCAATTTACTGAGATTTGCCGTCAAATTAATTACCGTAAAATCGCTACTGCCTAAGGTATCCACTAATTTTTGGCGTTTTTCGGCCAGAATCTTCTCTAGCTTTTCAGTAGTTTTACTGTTGCTATCAGCCCCGAGAGGAAAAAATATTCCGGCGGGAAGCGCAATTACCAGTGAAACGCCGGACGGAGGAAAATCAGCTTGCAGCGCTTCCCATATTTCCAGCTGTGCTAACTGTAATTTTCCTGCTTCCCCGTCCAATATCAGCTCCGCAGCATCTATTCCCCACTCTGCCACTAACTGATCAATATCTGCGGCTTGTACCCCGTATTTCTGTAGCGAATACGCTAAGGCGGATTTTCCCGTCCCCGGAGCTCCAATTAAAATAATTTTTTTCATGCGATTCCAATGGCTTGAAAAGCTCCATCTAGAAGAGCTGAATCTGGATTTTCCAATATACGCGGCCGCCCAATATCTTCTAAAACTACAAAACGCAGCTGTTGGTGCCGCACTTTCTTATCAACTTGCATAAGAGTAAGCAGTTCTGCTTTTTTCGCTCCTTTATACGAAACCGGAAGGCCTGCGGCCGCAAAAGCATCGCGATGCAATTCAGTAAAACCAGAAGGCGCTATGCCACTCAATTCTGCTAAAGCGGCAGCAAATACACATCCAATAGCTACTGCTTCTCCGTGCCGGCAGGTATAAGAAGTAGCTTTCTCTAGGGCATGGGCGAAGGTATGGCCATAGTTAAGCACTATTCGCCCTCCGTTTTCTTGCAGGTCATTATCCACAATCTGCAGCTTTACTTTTATTGCTGCTCCCACTATCTCAGCCAAAGCAGGCGAAGTAGAAGTGAAAAGATTAGTGCCGTGTGTAGCCAATAATTCGAGAATATGTCTATCGGCAATAAATCCGCATTTAATTATTTCTCCCATTCCAGATTTCCACTCGGCAGGGGGTAAAGAATCTAGAGCGGCTAAATCACAGTAGACTCCGCGTGGATTAGTGAAACTACCGACGAGGTTTTTTCCACTCTGGGTATTAATGGCAGTTTTTCCTCCAATGGCGGCGTCGACCATTCCCAACAAGGTCGTGGGCACATTGATATTTGCTACCCCGCGAAGCCAAGTAGCAGCGAAGAAACCTCCCAAATCGGTGACGCTTCCACCTCCCAACGAAATCACTACTCCATCTCGGCCGAGATGATTACTTCCTGCTAGCTCCCAGCCTTGTAAAAGAGTGGAAATATCTTTTGCGGCTTCCCCGCGCGGAACTTCCCAGAGGGCGGTGGGTTGCGCTCCCACGCGCAAAGCTGCGCAAATTTTTTCGGCAGGGCGGGCAGTATCGGGAGAATGTAGCACTAATGCAGCGGCATACTTTTGCCCGTGGGCGGTAATTTGCGCTTGCAGATTTCTGCCGATTATCACCTCATAGGGATTTACC
>NZ_CAMXYE010000082.1 GCF_947253055.1 uncultured Arcanobacterium sp.
CTGGGAATGCCGCCAGCTCGGTATCTTATGCTATCTGTGGTCTGCCCACTTCCCTAATTACGGTATCTATCGCGACGGCAATGTTTACCCGCCTAGCCAAAGCAGCGCGGCAGCGTAATTACCAAATCATGCGCAAGCAAGCCGCCTATACGGTAAATACCATCTCTGCTTTTAATTTCTTAGCACTCTCCCTAATTATTACTTTAGCTTTCCCCGTTTCCCGCGTCTTTGTGCCGGCCGGCTCGACTGGCGAAATTGCTTCTCTCGCCCACGTAATTATTCCGATGAGCTTTAGCTTGCTCGGCACCGGCGTCACAATCGTTTATAACCGCGTTTGCTATTCATTAAACGATATGCGCGGGGCTTTCTTTATGGCATTACCCGGGCAAGTCATCATGATAGTGGGATATCTGTTATGCTCCTTCCTTCCTCCTACTCATACCGTAAGCGGTGTGGGAGTAGTTATGAGCCTCTCCACCGCCACTACCGGAATATTGCTGATTCTCTATTCGCGAAAGCTCCTCCGCCATATTTACGGTCGCGATATTTTATGGGCACATCTAAAACTCGCTCTGGTTGCTTTACTCATCACCATCCCGGGAGTTCTCGCTATTCATGCGGTGGGGACAGAGAAAGTTACCGGGAGCTTCCTGGCGGCAGTCGGCACGATTTTGGTGGTGACGCCGATAATGGGCACAGTTTTCTTACTGCTGTTAAAACTTTTCCGCGTACGCGAATTACGCTCTATTTTACAGGCTTTAGCTATGGTGGCTGGCAAACTAGGATTGAAGAGCTTAGCGGCGCGCATTTCTGATTCAGATTCCTAATTCCGGTTCCTAATTCCTGATTCCTGATTCTTGATTTCTAAAACTACAGCTTTGAACTGGATAAACACTGCCAGATGCGTGTCTGACCTCCTTTCTTCTTTATCTTCGATACACTTACGGTGTGCTTTTAAATTTGGAAGATACGGAAAAAGCGCAAGAATTGCGCCAGTTTATTGCTGATTCTCCCCACAGTGCGCTCACGCAAACTTTTGGCTGGGCAAAAGTAAAAAACAATTGGCAGCCACACTATTTTTATCTAGAAGAAGCCGGCAAAATCACCGCGGCTCTCTCTGTGCTCTCTATCTACGATAAAACGATTGACGGCCGGTTTTTCTACGCTCCCCGCGGGCCCGTCTGCGCCTTAGAAGATATAGAGCGAGTAGCAGAACTTCTGGAAGAAGCTAGCGCCTATGCCCGCGCGCACGGCGGCTTCTTATTGCGGGTAGATCCGGAAATAGGAGAAAATTCAGAGCTAGAGGAGCTATATAGCCAACGTGGCTACTATTTTCAGAAAGATCACGGCGCCACCTCCCAGCCTCTACAAAGCCTCGTGCTAGATTTTACCGAGCATGGCTACCAAGATGCGGAAGAAATTCTCAATTCTCTCTCCAAGAGCACCCGTAAGACGGTACGCCGTTCTTATCGTCTAGGCATCAGCAATCACGTAGGAAGCCGCGCTGATTTACCGGAGTTTTATCGCATTTTAGAAGTCATGAATAAGTACCACGGTATTACCTACCGGCCGTACGACTATTTTGAACGCCTCTATGATGCTTTTTCTGATAATGTGCGCTTGAGTTTCTCGATGTATGAAGGAGAAGCTATTGCCACTTCCCTATTGGTAATGCACGGCAATAGAGCCTTTGCCATGTACGGAGCAGATACCCATGAATATAATTTAGGCCAGAGCTATCAAATCAATTTTGAAGAAATTAAATTCGCTTTCGAAAATGGCTACCGCTATTACGATATGGGTGGAATTTTTTCGACCGACGAAACAGATGGCCTCTATCTTTTTAAGCGGAAATTCACTGCCGACGGAGTAGTGAATTGGATTGGGAATCTAGATATTCCGCTCGATGTGGCGAAGTATGAACAATTTACGCAGCGAAAAAAGGCTTAGGCGCGGATATGAAAAATACGGAAAAAATTTTGCCAATTATTTTAGGCACCGATGAGAATTCTTATACAATTGCCCGCAGTTTCCACGCTGCTTTTGGGGAAAAAGTAGTGGTGTGTGGAGCCGGTATTCTATTGCCTTTTTATAAAAGTAAAATCGCAGATATCTACACAGATGAGAATTTCTCCAGCGATGGGCGCATATTTAGCGATTTATTGAATTCGGTGTACGAAAAGTATCGAGAAAAAGCCGAAAAATTTATGCTTTTCGGGCCGACTGAAGAATATCTCAAACTTCTCTACACTAATTTAGAGAATTTAGATTTCACTCCCTTACTTCCCTATCCGGAAAAAGAGCTCGGCATTGCTTTGATGGATAAAAATTATTTCTATGGGCGGATGGAAGAATGCGGAGTGGAGATTCCCCGTACGCGCGTGGCGAACGCCGAAAATTATCGAGATGTGCTCTGGGAGGCGAAGCTTTTTATAAAAGCAGCCGATTACGAACTCTTTAATTCCTATGATTTTCCGCAAAAACATAAGGGATTTTTGGCAGAAAATGCCCAAGAAGCTCAAGATTATCTAGCGGCCGTCTACTCTAGTGGTTTTTCGGGTGAGATGCTTGTACAGACCTATATTGCTGGTTCTAATAGGCAGGAGTATTCCGTCAATGGTTATCGCCGGCAAGATGGAGAATGCATTTTCGTGCAGGCGCGTAGCATTCTCACCGACCAACGCCCCATGTGGGTGGGGAACCATCTTCTTCTCACCGATAGCTATCGCCGCGATTTATATCCCCTTTGCCAGCGGGCATTAGAAAGTCTGGGCTACTATGGATTCTTTAACTTTGATTTCAAAGTAGATGCCCACACTGATAAGCCATATATGCTGGAATTAAATACTCGCCTCGGGCGCAGTTTTTATTATGCGAACCTCAATGGAGTTAATTTTATTGAACAGGCTGTGCGCGATTTTCAGGGCGCCGAAGTAACCCCTATAGAACGCCGACCCTTTAATTGGATTACCGCCACCCGCAGCGCCGTGGAGAAAATGCTCAGCGGAGAAGATTTAGCATATTTCCAAGCTCCAGATCGCTATGCCAATACGGGAAATGCTCTCGACTACCAGGTAGATTCTAACCCCCTGCGTACAACGCGCATCGCCGGGCATCGGAAAAAATTAGGGGAAATTTTACCAGCGGCGGCGCAGGCAAATACGGGTATGTAGTTCTTCGCTTTGCCCACCTACGTGGCGAATTCCTGCCTCTTCTACAGCTAATTGGGTGCGATAGTAGCGGAGAGCAGCGCGGAGGCGAGTTTCTTCGCTCTCGAGGAAAAAATAGCGTTCATTTACGGCCGCTTGCAGGTCTTCCACCGCGCTAGCAGCAGCGGCAGACTTCGGAGCTTCGTCAATATTTGCAGCAGGGCCTAAGTTAGGGGCACTATCTGCCGCCGGAGCAAGCGCCGGAGAAGTCACTATCTCTAAAAAGTGGGCACCAGCGCGGCAAGCAGCAATACGCGCTGCCTCATGAGCCCGGATATGGTCTGGATGTCCATAGGTGCCCGCATTGTCATAGGAAATTACCCACTTAATATTCTGATCTTTTATTAGCGCTTCAATATCTGCAGCGCTTTCCAGCAAAGAGGCAGCGGTAAAAGATTGGCGATCGTTATCTAAACTAGCGCCTGCTCGATCTTTACTCACCCAGCGCATCCCCGAATCACGATAACGGCGGGGAGGAAGCCCCGCTGCACGGGCCGGAGGCATTCCGAGAAAATAGTGAGAAATTTTTTCTCCCGCACCGAGCTCTGCTAAAGCTGCGAGGAGCTCTTCTTCCCGCACCTGCGTCAGCTCTTCTTCGCTCAGCCCTTCGTAGCCACTTTCGGGGCGAATTTCTCCTTTTTCCCCGCGTGTAGCGGTGAGAACTCCCAGAAAAGAATCAGTATTGTTTTTCTTTCGTTCTTTGCTTAGAGCACTTAATAAGGCGCCGGTCGAAATAGTATCGTCATCAGGATGAGCATGCACGAAAAGCACATTCTCCGCAGCTAATTGGGTAAGCTCAGGCACTGGGGCTTTTTCCGGATGAAGTTTCTGCATATTTTGACTATTACAACGCAGATCCATAAAAGCACGCGCTTCTTCGTAAAGGATACGCAATCTATGCGCCGATTCTTTCCAGGAATGCGCCAAGGCATATTTACGCCCGCGCGCGCCCAGCTCTGCCGCCACCTGCGGATGGGTAATTAGATAGTTTATCTGCGCCGCCCAATCTGCTGGGTTGCGCGATTCTAAAAGTAGTCCCGTTTTTTCATTGCGCACTGATTCCCGCAATCCTCCCACGTCTGCCGCTATTACCGGCACGCCGCTCGCCGCTGCTTCCAGCGCGACTAAGCCATAAGTTTCGGAGTAGGAGGGAATCAGCAATCCGCGGGCGCCGCGCATAAAACTCGCTATTTCTTCTGCGGGGCGGGCGCCAAGGAATTTTATTTCTTCGCTAAGATCTAAGCGACGCACGAGTTCGTGCATTTTTTCGGCATATCCGGGAGAATCCGAAGCTTCTCCTCCGGCAATATAAAGATGTGGGCGCTTTGGAAGCGGAATTTCTGCCCAAGTACGGATAGCTAATTCAATCCCTTTTAGGGGCTGCAAGCGAGCGGCGAGTAAAAAGTAGTCTTTTTTATCCGACTGAGCAGACTCATCTACCTGATTCTGTTTATCTGGCAGTGCCGATTTCGGATATGGCGTAAATTTTTCGGTATCTACGCCCGGATGCACGATGCGGATACGCTCTGGAAACCCTTCTAAACGCCGCACCACGGTATCAGCTTCAGCCTGCGATACGGCGGCGATTATATCAGCATGTTGCGCAAGGTATTTTTCTGCCGCTGGGCGTGCCGCTGCTTCTGCGCGCTCCCCCAATTCTAGAGCTGATTCTAAGCTGGGAGCGGCAATGGAATGATAGGAAACCACGTGTGGAATATAGGCAATATTTTCCCAGCGTTTTCCCCCATTTTTTGCTAGTAATTCGAGAACTTCCAGAGCCGCTATACCACTCATCCAATGCTGAGAGTGCAGCACATCCCACGGATCTGCATTTTCTAAAAACTGCGCTAAGGCGGTAGAAAATTCAGAAATAAATTGGGGAAGTTCCCCTTTCGGATAACTGCGCGGAGCACCAGCGGGAAGGAAATGCAGGCGGAGCCGCGGAGCTATTTCAAAACTTCCTCTCTCATCTGGCGCACTAGAGCGTGTATATATATCGACTTCGTCGCCGCCGGCTGCTAATTCGCGCGTTTGCCCAGCTACTGTTATATTCATTCCTCCTACTTCTCCGGAACCGGGAGAAGCAAAAGGATTAGTATGATAGCAAATTATTCCAATTTTCATGCGTTCACCAGCGTCTATATTATATCAGAGCGATATATTAAGTATATGAGGTGGATGGGGTAAATACGCTGCTGCTGGGGAATTTAACCGCCGCCCCGGAGGTGCCAGCTGTATATTGGCGGTGATTTCTTTTTGCACAGCTTCCCTCCCCCTGCTCTTTCTTTATATTCTACCTTCTCTGCTTTACGGATGGATTATTTGCTTTAGAATTAGGAGTTAGTAGCAGTTTTCGAGGAGGAAAAGTGGCTAAAAAACGGGTAGTGATTATTGGATCAGGCTTCGGTGGACTTTTCGCCGCGAAAAAACTTCGCAAAGCTGCGGTGGATATTACCCTCATTTCGCGCACCTCCAACCATCTTTTTCAACCTCTCTTGTATCAAGTAGCTACCGGTATTCTTTCTCCGGGCGATATTGCTCCGAGTACGCGCGAGATACTGGCTTCACAGAAAAATGTGGCGGTGTTGCGCGGCTTAGTAGAAGATATCGACGTAGAAAACCACGAAGTTTGCTGGCGGGCTCATAATCGGCAAATGCGCACCCCCTATGACACTCTAATTGTGGCGGCGGGAGCTACTCAGTCGTACTTCGGGAATGAAGATTTTTCTATCTTCGCCCCCGGTCTGAAAACTATTGACGACGCTTTAGAAATTCGCGCGCGCATACTCGGAGCCTTTGAATTAGCTGAACTGACTTCCG
>NZ_CAMXYE010000083.1 GCF_947253055.1 uncultured Arcanobacterium sp.
GTCGTTAAGCCTCCACAGAGTGCCGTGGCCGGAATGAATGATTTTGTGCGCCGGATGCACACCACCACCGGATTAATAGAAAAATGGGATACGGGGTTGGATCTGGCAGAAGCCGAGAAGCAGAGTTTAGATTATATTCGCCGCTTCGTGAAAGAGCCGAAGAAAGCTCCGCTCGGCGGCAATTCCGTAGGTACTGATCGCTCTTTCTTGGCGCGCTATATGCCGGAGCTGACTGATTTCTTGCACTATCGGATTATTGACGTATCTTCGATTAAGGAATTGGCGAAGCGCTGGTATCCGCGCGTATATTTCGCTGCTCCGGAGAAGACGGGTAATCACCAGGCACTGGGAGATATTTACGATTCGATTGACGAGTTGCGCTACTATCGCAATGCACTTTTCCCGGCCGGAGACGGGCCGGAAAGCGGAGTGGCGAAAGAAATTGCGAAAGAGATAAAAGCTGATTTGACGGAACAGCGAGCTATCGAGGCGCATCGTCAAACAAAATAAACCGTAAATAAAAATGGGGTGACTGACGGGACTCGAACCCGCGACCTCCTGGACCACAACCAGGTGCTCTACCAACTGAGCTACAATCACCATGTACGCACTTCACCTTAGGTAAAGCGGTAACGCTGTAAAACTATATCAAGCTTTACGGATTCCCTCCAAACAACTTACGGTGATAGCAATCACCAAAAGACGCGGGCGGCGATGGCGTCGGCGAAACGCCCGAGGTTTTTCTCATCGGCTTGCAGATAGAGCGAACCGTCGATAAGAGAAACTTCCATTACGTAAAAATCTTCTGGGGAATCTTTATCGCCGCGCACTATATCTACCCGATTGAAGAGCAAAAGCTCATTGTGCCCAACTTTTTCTTTAATATAGGCCTGCAGAGCTCCCCGAATCTTCTCTCCCCAAGTCCACATCTCGATTGAAGCGCCGGTGCTGCGCACGCTCTCTTCTACCACTTGCTCCTCTTTTACGGAGCTGAAGCGCGGATGCAGCATAGGTGCTTTCACTACCTGATGCGAAGCCAGGCCGTTAAAGTAGATAAGAGAAGTTTCGCCTTCTACGTCGATCTCTTTCAAATAGCGCTGCACCATCACTGAGCGCCCCCGCCCCAGCTCATACATGGCATGAGCAATAGCTTCGCCGCGAGATTCCGCATTCACTCCCTTATAACGGCCCGTGCCACGCCCGCCGGAAGATACGGCTGGTTTCACCACGAAATCACCTAGAGCCGGAAAACGCGAATTCACTAGACGCTTCGACAAATTTTGATCAGGCTCTAGCCAAATAGTGGGAATAGTAGGCAAACCCAAGCGCTCTAAATCTTGCAGATAGTGCTTATCGGTATTCCAAGCCATGGTCTCGGCAGAGTTGAGAATACGTGGCACGGAACGCGCCCAGGAGATGAATTTATCGCGGTCTTTTGCGTAATCACGCACGGAGCGGACTACTACAATGCCGGCTTCTTCCCAATCGACACTGGGGTCATCCCAAATAGCTATGCGCGGTTCGATGCCGCGCTCCCGCAGAGCGTCTGGGAGACCTTGATCGTCAGTAACCAAATTTGGAAACTGCGCGCTAGTAGCGAGAGTGACAATTGGCTGAGACACGTTCACCTATCCTGAAGTATTTACTGCCGTATATTTACTAGCCGTTTTTATTAGCTATATTTGCTAGTCACGGGAAATGCCCGCACTGGTATCAATCCTAGCGAGCTGCACTTTTCAGTACAAGGCGAAGAAGATTATCTGCTAATAAAGACGACGAAAGAGGAATTTGTGGGCATTTCTCGACCCTCCCGTTTTACCGAAAATTTCGGCGTTTCCGCTGGGCTTGGGCTTGTGCGAGAACTCACAACGCCTTCTTCTAGCTGCCAACTTGCTTATCGAAATACCGGTAAGTAGACTAACTTTTCGTGCGCACCGCTAGCTCAACTGGCTAGAGCACTTGACTCTTAATCAAGGGGTTCTGGGTTCGAGTCCCAGGCGGTGTACTTTGAGAAATAGCGCGTAAGATTTGCTCTTGCGCGCTATTACTATACCTATCGCGCAATAACTCGGCGGGCTCCAGCGTGAAACCAGCTTGCAAATCAACGCGCAACCGTAAAACAAAAACGCTAAGCCTTAATTTTTTTACACGGCATATTCATGGCATAAAAATAAAAATCTTCCCCCCTGCCTTCTCTCCTGCCTTTTTCCTCAGCAATCCCGCTATTATTAATACCGATGCATACCGAATCGAATTCTGCCCCTTCTCCAGCTGGTTTTTCCGAAGCGGCTGCGCCCACGGAGGGCACTGCACTTACGGAAAATGCGGCGCCCACAGAAAGCTCCCCGCTCCCCAAAAACTCCACGCCCACAGAAAATTCTGCACCCCCACTCAATCTCGCTCTCGATGAGCTCGAAGATGAGTACGGTTTAAATCCTCCCCCGGAAGCTATCTACGATGCTTTCGCGCGCTGGGTGGAATCCACCGGCAAAGAAATGTATCCGCACCAAGCCGAGGCTCTCCTCGGGGTGGTGAGCGGAGAGCATCTAATTATCTCCACCCCCACCGGCTCCGGAAAAAGCCTCATCGCCATGCAAGCTATATTTACGGCTCTAGCTACTGGGCGTACCGCTTACTACACAGCTCCGCTAAAAGCGCTCGTATCCGAAAAATTCTTCGATTTAATTTCTCTTTTTGGGGCGCAGAACGTCGGCATGGTCACCGGTGATTCCTCTATCAATGCGAGTGCCCCCGTAATCTGTGCCACCGCCGAGATTCTCGCCAACCTAGCCCTCCGCCAAGGATCCGGCGTAGATTGCGGAATTGCCGTGTTAGATGAATTCCATTTTTATGCCGATCCGCAGCGTGGATGGGCTTGGCAGGTACCTTTACTGGAATTGACCGCTACACAGCACATACTTCTCTCCGCCACTCTCGGCGATACCACTTTCTTGGCGAAAGATTTAGAGAAGCGTACCCACCGCTCCGTCTCCGTCATCTCCGATGCCCCGCGCCCCGTCCCGCTGCACTATTCTTGGTCTACCGACCCCATCGGAGAGGTAATTCAAGATTTGGTATCTACACACATGGCTCCGGTCTACGTAGTGCATTTTTCGCAGCGCGAAGCCGTCACGCAAGCCCAAGAGCTGCTCTCCATGAGTCTGATTTCGAAAGAGCAAAAAGCCCAGATTCAAGCAGCGCTTGGAGATTTTCATTTCGGAGCGGGCTTCGGAAAAGTGCTCTCGAAATTACTGCGCGCCGGCATCGGTGTGCATCACGCCGGTCTACTCCCCCGTTATCGGCGCTTAGTCGAACGCCTCGCCCAATCTGGATTATTGAGCGTAATTTGCGGCACCGATACTTTAGGAGTGGGAATTAATGTACCGATTCGTACCGTGCTCATATCTGCACTCACTAAGTTTGACGGTAAAACTAGCCGTCACCTCACGGCGCGCGAATTTCACCAAATAGCTGGGCGCGCTGGGCGGGCTGGTTTCGATACGGTAGGTTACGTAGTAGTGCAGGCTCCTCCGCACGAGATTGAGAATGCGCGCCGGCTGCGAAAAGCTGGAGATGACCCCGAGAAACGCAAGCGAGTGCAGCGCGTAAAGCCGGAAGAAGGCAAACTCCAGTGGTCAGAAAAAACTTTTACGCAGTTGCGAGATAAAGCTCCGGAGACGCTGCGTTCGCAGCTCGTTTGCAACCACTCCATCATGCTGAATCTGCTGCAGCGCCCGGACCCGCTGGCCGCCACTATCGCTTTTCTCACCGATAACCATGCACCTAAAACGGAACGCAACCCCCTTATCCGCACGGCCTGCGAAATTTATTCTTCGCTGCGCACTGCCGGGGTGATAGTGCATAAAGACCGCGATTGGCGCCGCGCCCACCCAGATTCACCCGCTATTTTCCTAGCAAAAGAAGTGCCGAACGATTTCGCCCTCAATACTCCGCTTTCCCCTTTCGCTCTTTCCGCTCTGGATCTATTAGATATGGAGAGCCCCGACTACGCCCTCGACGCCCTCTCTATTATCGAGGCAGTCCAAGAAAACCCGTGGCCCGCCCTCTATGCGCAACAAAAGAAAGCCCGGCAAAATGCGTTTCAAAAGTTAAAAGAAGAGCGGGTAGAGTACACCGAGCGAATGCGCATCCTCGATGAAATCACTTGGCCAGCTCCTTTGGCGGAGTTGCTGAATCCGGCTTTAGAGATTTATGCGCAGAGTAATCCGTGGGTAAAAGAGCATACTCTCACCCCTAAATCTGTGGTGCGGGAAATGGTGGAAAATGCGCTCACCTTTAGTGAATTCATTTCGCTCTATGATCTCACCCGCAGCGAAGGGGTAATGCTGCGCTATCTCACTGATACTTATCGAGCGCTCCGGCAGGTAGTACCACTATCAGCCCGCACCCCTGAATTAGAAGAGATCATTACTTGGCTCGGGAATTTAGTGCGCGCCATCGATTCTTCACTGTTAGACGAGTGGGAAGCTCTCGCCAATGAAAACGCTGCGGCGGCAAATAGCTTAGAGAATAGCGCCGCCGACAATAATGCCTCGGAGAATTCTGCCGTCTTATCTACCGTCAATTCCGCCAGTTCCTCCAATTCCGCCCAAAATGGGGAAGAACTACCTTTCGGAGTGGACGCGGCCGGAAATATCCAGTACACGCGCAATAAGCATGCACTGCGTAAAGCCGTAAGAAAAGAACTCTTCCAAAGAATCGAAGCTCTGGCGCGCGATGATCTAGAACTATTAGATTCTTTAGATGCCCAAGATGGCTGGAATTATGACCGCTGGGCAGATGCCATAGACGCTTATTTTGCCGAATATGATTATCTCGGCACCGATACGAAAGCGCGCGCCGGAGAATTTTTCCAGATTCTCGAAGACCCCAGCTTGGCGGATTTACTACAGGCGGGCGCCGAGGCAGATCAAGCGGCCACTTGGTTAGAAGAGCATGCACCCGGCCGGCTGTGGCTGGCTATGCAAATATTAGATGACGGAGTAGACGAGAAAGCTTATGCCCTGTGGGCGGCCATAGATTTAGATGCCTCCGATACGCAAGGCAAGCCAGTAGTACATATAATAAATCTGGGAGAGCGCTAAAGCGAAGAAAGAGGAAACTATGGCGGAGATGCCCGATATTGCTGGAAATATAGCGCGCGTGCAAGAGCGAATTGCCGATGCCGCCGCAAAAGCTGGCCGCGCTGGCGAAGATATCAAGCTGATGCTGGCTGCTAAATATCAGCCGGCCGAAAATTTAATCGCCGCTATGGAGGCCGGCGTAAATTATTTCGGGCATAATCTAATTCCACAGCTGGTAGAGGCCGAGGCAGCTATCTCTGCTTATCCTCATTTCACTTCGGTAATCGGGCATATCCAATCCAATAAACTTTCTACTGCTATGGAGCATGCCCAGCGTATAGATACCGTAGATTCGCTAAAAAATTTGCAGCGCATTAACCGCCGGCAAGAAGCGCGGATAGCAGCCGGAGAAGCTGATGCTCCATATCCTGTGCTGCTTCAAGTCAATTCGGCAGCCGCCCCCACGCAATTTGGCTGCCCCCCGCAGGAACTACTGGAGCTAGCGAGCCGCGGCAGTGAATTATCCCAGATAGAAATCTGCGGCCTTATGACTATTGGCGCTAACACCGAGGTAGAAAAAGATATCCATGCTTCTTTTGCTCTTCTACAAGAGCTAGGAGCACAGATGCAATCTCTGCCTGGGCTATCTGGAGCGAAAATTCTTTCTATGGGAATGACCTCTGATCTAGAAATAGCTATTGC
>NZ_CAMXYE010000084.1 GCF_947253055.1 uncultured Arcanobacterium sp.
CACCCATAAGGTTTCGTCGGCAGCGTCAGATGTGTATAAGAGACAGCCATAATGTGGAGAGGGCGCGCTCCCATCATCTGCGCGGCTTCTACTTTTCCAGGTTCGATGGCGAGTACATTAGATTCAACCATCCGAGCAAAATAAGGAATAGCAGAAACTGCTAAAGCGATGGTGAAAGCTTGCCAGCCGACGGCTGTCAGCCCGGGAAAGTTCAAAGCTCGAATCGCAAAGAGCACGATAATAGCCAGAATGATAAAAGGAATAGCTCTTCCCAGATTGACTATAGTGCCAATGATTCGATTTCCAATTGGGCTGGGAATTAGCCCTCCTTTACGGCTCTCTGCCAGATAAACTCCCAAAGGAATTCCGAGTAGAATCGTGAAGAAAGTGGAAACTCCTACCATGAGGATAGTTTCCCAGATAGATTCCAGAAGCTTTTGCTGAATTGCCGGATTATTTATCCAAGTATCTCCAGCTTGTATAGTTGTAGCAGCCAGAGTAGCAGTGCTTTGTAGTAGATTCATTAGCTCCGCACCTCCGCAAAAATTCTGTTATTTTTCAGCTCGGCCAGCACTTTTTCCGTATTAGAGTTGGGCACAGTTAAAGCAATTCGCGATACCTGAATTCTTCCTACCGTTTCGAATAGGCCAGCGGCAATATCAGCTCCGAGCTGTGCCACTAAACCAATCACTTTGGCGCCAGCCGGCTCCTGCGGATGGGCAGTAAAGAAAATATCTATTAAATCTTTTCCAGAAAGATCGTAATTCTCTACTTTCGGTTTGGGAATAAGTTTCAAACTGAGCGGAGAGTTCGGTACCGAAACCGCTTGGGAAATCTCTTTCGATTCTACAATCCGCCCCGCTTCTAGTAGCGTCACCGAATCACAAATCTTTCGTACCACAGGCATTTCGTGGGTAATTACTACGACCGTAACTCCAGTCTGGCGCTGTACATTCTTAATCAAATCTAGAATTTGATCAGTAGTCTCCATATCTAGAGCAGAAGTGGGTTCGTCGGCAAGTAGCACAGAAGGATTAGTGGCGATAGCACGCGCTATTCCCACGCGCTGGCGCTGCCCACCGGAAAGTTGAGCAGGGTAGGAGCTTTCTCGCCCCTCTAAGCCCACCAGCTTAAAAAGTTCACCAATCCGCTTTTTGCGCTCTGCAGTAGGTACGCCGGCTATTTTCAGTGGATATTCCACATTTGCTCCGGCAGTACGGGCACTTAAAAGATTAGCGCCTTGAAAAACCATGCCGATTTCGCGGCGAGCTTCCCGCAATTCTTTCGGATTGAGCTCCGTGAAATTTTTCCCTGCCACCTGTACCGAGCCAGAAGTGGGATGCTCCAAGGCGGTAAGGCACCGAATAAGAGTAGATTTTCCAGCTCCGGATTCACCCACAATACCGTGGATACTACCTTCAGGTACGGAAAGACTTAAATGATCCAAAGCTACTACCGGATCTTGCCCTTTTCGGGGATATATTTTCGTTACTTCCTGTAACTCAATCATTTTACCTCCATCGATCTCGGCATTAGCACCCGTCTATCCGGGTTGCTGCAGCTTCAAAGAGCCGAGTCTCTCTGCTGCTCTGGATGAACAGTTTTAGAATTCCACAAAGATTGAAAAGACGCAAGTTTACTGATGTGACCTTCCCTATAGTAGAGATAATTTAGGAGATTTCACTTTAGTGAGCTGCATTAATGCGGAAGTAAGTGCTGAAAAAAGCAGAGAATCAAGAAAAATTTCGGAGGCAAAGAGGAGAATTTTTTTAAAGAGTAGTGAAGGAGCTAAAAAAATGCCTAATAATTTTTCCACCCCTAATTCGCCGTTTCCGGCGCCAAAAAATTCTGTTAATTCTTGCAATTCGCCCAATCTAGATGCTTTTCCAGATTCGCATAATTTCCGCGATTCGCATCACTCTGGCAATTCCCAGAATTCCACCCCGCTGGCCGGAAATCCGCCGTCAGCTTTATTTCGTATTCCACCCAGTGGGCTCTTAATAATTCCAGATTACTGTCGATGCAGCATTGCAGAATTAGGGTGAATCAGGAATTTAGAGTAAAGAACGAGGTAGAGAATTTGGTAAAGAACGAGGTAGAGAATTGGGGTAACGAATTTAGTAGGTAAAGCGTGGCGTCACTTTTCCTTGCTAGGATTGGTGTACCCAAATTTGCCGCGCAATAGTGAATGAGAGGTCAACTTGCTTTTGCCCGGTATCTATCGAAATAATTCCTAAAGCTGGTTTTAAGCTCTCGATTCTAATTGTGGTATGCGGTTTAATTCCCATATCGGCCAAATAGCTTAAAATTTCGGAATTTTTATCCGATACGCGCACTACTTCCACTTCTCCAGGAGCAGATAAATCGGCAATTCGCACTGCCTCTACTCGGGAAATTTTTCCACTTGCACTGGGAATAGAATCTCCGTGGGGGTCGTGAGTGGGGTATCCCAGTAGCTTATCGATACGTTCGATAAAAACATCCGATACCGTATGCTCTAAAGCTTCTGCTTCTGCATGTACCTCATCCCAGCCGTAGCCGAGTTCTGCTACTAAAAAAGTTTCAATTAGACGGTGTTTCCGCACCATATTAAGGGCAATTTCTGTGCCCTTAGGGGTGAGAGATACATTTCCGTAGCGGTGATGATGCACTAACCCTAGCGTGGCGAGTTTCTTTACACCTTCCGAAACGGTAGAAGGGCTCAACTCCATGCGTTCAGCAATATCTTTGGGAGCTGCTCCGTTATTCTCGGCAGTGGCATTCGGCCACTCTGATAACTGCCAAATATGTTTTAAGTAATTTTCATTACTGGGAGTAAGATCCATTTCATACTTCCTTCAATGCCTCTCCTGCATTACTACTTCTAGACTAGCAATCTGGAGCAAATTTCGGGAGATAGGTGCAGTTGCTATTTTTTATGCGGATTTTTCCGCAGTTTCTTTTGCTTTTTCGCTCCTTGCCGGACGGCATTTTCGTTAAACTGCTGCCAATGTAGCTCGGTATAAGTAGAGAAAGGCTTAGGGGATCCGCCGGGGCGGTCTTTATTATCTTGTAAATAGGGGAAAGAATCATGACCCAGCAAATAGAGCACAGCACTGTTTATAGCTGCCGCTATCGGTACCGCAAATAGGGCTCCTACTACTCCGGCCACCGCTGAGCCGCCGGTTACCAGCAGCACAATCGCTAAAGCATGCATATTTAAAGCATTTCCTTGGAGAAGTGGCTGTAAAAGATTGCCTTCTACTTGTTGCACCAAAATTACTCCGCCGAACATTAATAAAGCCATAAAAGGATTGCCGGTATTTACCAGCACTATTAGTACCGCTATTGCCCCCGAAAGGAAAGCTCCAATTATCGGAATAAAAGAACCTAAAAATACTAGCGCAAAAATAGGCAACGCGATTGTAATAGGAGTGCGCAGTAGAAGAGCAATAATCGTTATTCCTAAGGCATCCACAAAGGCCACTACTACCTGGGTGCGCATATAATTTCCAATAGTTACCCATCCGCGGATACCGGCTTCATTTATTGCATCGCGATAGGGAGGAGGAGCTAAGCGTACAAACCAATGCCAGATGCGGCGCCCGTCTTTTAAGAAGAAGAATAACGCAAAGAAGGCCAGTACTGCTCCCGTCAAGAAAGAAGTTAGAGAAGAGCCGATGGCCATTACGCCACCCAGAATATGCTGACTATTTCCACGCGCCGCACTTTGCAGCGAATTCCAAACATTATCTAATTCCGCCTGTGCCCCGGGAAAATTGGCGTTTATCCAGCTAAAGATGCTTTGCATTCCTTTTTCCAGATTGCTTCCAAGCTCGGAAAATCCTTTGTAAAGCCCCGTGCCCGAAGTTCCTAAAATGCCGAAGATAATAAATAAAATCGTAAATAATCCGAGGGCGGCTCCCGCGGCGGGTGGAAGATGTAATTTGCGGCGCGCTCCGGCGGCAATTGGCTCCACCAATACCGTCATCAATATAGCGGCGAGTAAAGAAATAAGGAGAGTAGAAAACTTTAAGAGTAACCAACCACCGAGAGCTAAAGTTGCGGCGATGATTAACAACCGCCATGCCCAGCCAGCCGCTATCTGTAAAACTAGTGGTATATGTGTGGAGAGGGCGGAATCTTTTTTAGAATTCAGATAGGTATCGGGCATAGAATTTCTCTCGGGTAGATAAGTCGTTTAGTTAATTTTAGTATAATTTAAGCTATCTGTTGTGCTGCGGAAATTCCGGAATGAAAAGCAGCTCTGAAAGTAGAAAGAGAGAAGAGGGACTTATGGAGAGCGAAGAACCTATGGAGAACTATGCGCTACTCGCTTTCGATTTAGATGACACCTTGGCTCCTTCGAAGTCTTCATTACCGCCGCGGATGGGGGAGGAATTAAAAAAATTATTAATGGATACCCCCGTATGCGTGATATCCGGTGGAAATTTTGCCCAGTTTCGTACTCAGCTCTTAGCAGGTTTGGAGAGTGTGGGAGCTAAGCTAGAGAATCTGCATATTATGCCTACCTGTGGTACTCGCTATCTGCGTTATCGAAAAGGAAAATGGGAAACGCTCTACGCTCGTGATTTGCCGCTGGAATTGCGGGAGAAAACTAAAAGGGTCTTAGAGGAAGAAGCGAAACAGCTGGGACTGTGGGAAGCAGAGACTTGGGGGCCAATTTTAGAAGACCGAGGTTCCCAGATTACTTTTTCTGCATTAGGCCAGCAGGCGCCTTTGGAAGCGAAAAAAGCTTGGGATCCGAACGGAGAAAAAAAGGAAGCTCTGCGGGAAAGAGTGGCGCGGCGGCTCCCAGAATTAGAAGTGCGCAGTGGGGGGTCTACGTCTATTGACGTGACTCAAAAAGGAGTAGATAAAGCCTACGGAATAGCAGCTTTAGCGGAAGAAACCGGCATTGCAATTTCACAGATGCTCTTTATTGGCGATCGCCTCGACGAGGGCGGAAATGACTATCCAGTAAAACGGCTAGGTATTGCCACCTATGCAGTGAAAGGCTGGGAAGAAACAGCTGATTTTATTGCCAAATATACTGCCCGCTAAAATGTGAAATTACTAAGCTGGAAAGCTAGTAACGGGAAGCTAATAACGACGCGGAATCTTTGCAGCTGCAACAGGTAGCATCTGCGGAGAGAGAAACTACGAAAAGAGAAAGAAGTGCCGGAAATGCGAAATAAAGATTTAGACGCAGAACTGGAGGAACTTTCTGCTGCAGAAGTAGAGAGACGGCTCCAGAAACTTTCCGGTGCTCCCGATGCTTGGCAAGAAGCAGGTGGTGCTGGGCTCGCTACGGCTCTCTGTTTAGCAA
>NZ_CAMXYE010000085.1 GCF_947253055.1 uncultured Arcanobacterium sp.
GGCGCGCATTGACCATAAGAGTTAAGAGTAAAGCGCCGAGCGGATTAAAGGTAGAGAGAAGTAGCCCGATAGTTATGAATTCCATCGAACCAGCAAAAATAAGAGCGCTCATAAAAATCGGGTAGAGCGGAGAGAATCCTTTGCTGCACATAAGGAAGCCATAAGAAATGGCTAGAAAAAGAAAACCTAAGCCGATGGGGAGGCAGTAGGGGAGGGCGGATTGAAAAGCTTTTATTTTCATTGGCACCTCCGTTATCTCTGTAAATTCTCCCGTTATCTCTGTAAATGCTGCGTTATTTCGACAAGAAAGTTTAGGTTTCACGATACTAGTAAAAATTAGCTAATTAAAATTGCGAGCAGTTACTCTGCGCACAGTTATTCTGCGCACAGCTAGTAATAATTGGGCCGCTCAGTTTTAGAAATGTAATGCAAATTTCTTAAGGAGATTCTCTCAGCGCTCTGCCGGCTAATAAATGGTATTTTAAGAGCATGAAAGCCATTATGAGTGTCACCGGTATCGATCACACGGGAATTATTGCTGCCGTTTCTACGGCACTAGCAGAACTAGAAGTAAATATAATTAACGTTTCGCAGACTTTAATGAGTGGATATTTCACCATGATTATGGAGCTGGAATTTTCGGAAACTCAGGTGGGAATATCTCTCATTCAGACGCGGCTCGCCGAGGTGGCGGCGGAGCAACAGCTGGTAATTAAAGTGCAGGCGCAATCTCTTTTTGACGCCATGCATAGACTTTAATAGCGCCCTAAACTTTAATAACGCCCTATATCCCCCTATCTGCCAGTAATTTAGAAAATAAGCGAAAGAAGAAACGGAAAGAAGAACGGCATGGATACTGCTCCGGAAATTCTCGAAACTCTCCGCATGATAGAAGAAGATAATCTCGATGTGCGCACGGTAACCATGGGAATATCGCTGTTGGAGTGTATTGATTCCGATGTAGAGGCAGCTTGTGAAAAAGTCTATCGGCGTATCACTAAATTGGCGGCTAATTTGGTGCGTACGGCCGACGAAGTGGCACAAGAACTAGGAGTGCCGGTAATTAATAAGCGCATTTCGGTGACTCCGATAGCGATATTGGCTGCTGCGTGCGGCGCAGATCCACTTCCTTTTGCACAGGCTTTAGACCGTGCCGGTAAAGCCATAGGAGTAGATTTTGTAGGTGGTTACAGTGCTTTAGTGGAAAAGGGCTGCACTAAGGCAGATATAGCGCTTATTCATTCGCTTCCGCAGGCTTTATCGGAGACTGATCTCGTCTGTGGTTCCTTAAATATTGGCTCTACGCGCGCGGGAATCAATATGGAAGCCGTGGCGGAAGCCGGCCGGCAAGTGGTGGCACTGGGTAAAGCTCCGGCAGCTAATGCCGGTTTAGCGGCTGCTAAGTTTGTAGTATTTGCCAATGCAGTAGGAGATAATCCTTTTATGGCGGGCGCTTTTCATGGGATAGGGGAAGCGGATTCGGTGATTAGCGTGGGAATTTCCGGCCCGGGTGTAGTGGAGCGGGCTCTGCAGAAAGTGCGCGGCCGGCCTTTTGAAGAGTGTGCGGCTGCTATTAAAAAAGCTGCTTTTCAGATTACACGTATGGGGCAGCTAGTGGGGCAAACTGTGGCAGAGCGGCTCGGAATACGCTTTGGCATCGTGGATATTTCCCTCGCTCCCACTGCGAAAGTGGGAGATTCCGTAGGTGCTATTTTGGAAGAACTCGGAGTGGAATCTGTGGGGGCTCCCGGCACCACAGCGGCTTTGGCTTTGCTCAATGACGCCGTGAAAAAGGGGGGAATGATGGCGGTGAATTCGGTCGGCGGGCTCTCCGGTTCCTTTATTCCAGTTTCGGAAGACGCCAATATGATTGCGGCGGTGGAGCGAGGTTCTATTTCTTTGGCGAAATTAGAGGCGATGACGGCGATTTGCTCGGTCGGTTTAGATATGATCGCTATTCCGGGCGATACGCCGCCGGCCACTATTTCCGGAATAATTGCCGATGAAGCAGCTATTGGAGTGATGAATTCTAAGACCACTGCGGTGCGGTTGATTCCGATACCCGGGAAAAAAGTAGGTGATATGGCTGAATTCGGAGGATTGCTCGGGAGAGCGCCCGTAATGGAAGTGAGCCGTTTCGCTTCCGAAAAATTTGCCGAACGGGGCGGGCGGATTCCCGCGCCTATTCACGCTTTGAAAAATTAAAGAATAATACGATGCTTAGCAAGCGGCGCATAGTCAAGGTTTCTTTCTTCTGGGTATTACTCAGCAGTCTTTTTCTCTCGCTATTTTCCGGGTGGGGAGTGGCGATGGCTGAGCGCCCAGCTGAGAGTTCTGCTTCGCCGGTTGCTAATTCTGCCTTGCCGGTACCGAGCGCAACTAATTTGCCTGCCGTTGCCGGTACTGCTTCCGAATCTGCGCCGCTCGTCGTAATCGGTTTTTCCGGCGTACGCTTTTCACATATAGATCGAGCTCGTACCCCGCATTTAGCCGATTTCTTAGAAGACTCTGCTGCTGCTAACTTAGTGGTGCGCACGCATGCAGATACTACTTGCCCAGCCGCTGGCTGGCTCACCTTGGCGAGCGGCGCTCGAGCTAGCTTGCCGGATTCTGCTACTTTTTGTATGCCGGCGTTGGAGCAGTCGCCGGCTGCCCCCTATCAGATTCCCCACTGGGTAGAAATAGCTGCCGCCAATCGAGGAAATCCCTATCACCCCGAATTGGGAAAATTAGCAGCGCAACTGCGCCAGCATTCGATAAGTGCGGGCGGAATAGGCCCGGGAGCGGGATTAGCTTTAGCAGATCATGAAGGAATAATATACGGAGAATATGCGGGAGCTCCGCGTGATGACGACGGTTTTAAAAAGGCCTATCAGCAGGTAAAAGAGAAAAGTTTCGTAATAATAGATGCGGGAGCTGCTTGGGAAGATGCTACTCCTGCTGCTTCTACTCTGCCGCCGCGTCTACAGGCGGCACTGCGGGCTCCACATCCAGATAGTCCCCAATTTTTAGCGCAAGTAGCGGAAATAGATGCGCGCATCGGGGAATTACTTCCTCTCATTCCTTCCACTCACAACGTACTTCTTCTCTCGGTGGCAGATGGAGATAGCCAAACTGCGCGTATGCAATTTTTTGCGCTCCGGCGTTCTGGGGTTCTTGCTGCTGCCGATGCGGGAAAGAGCGCGGGAGCTAATGCGGGAAAGAGCGCGGGAGCTAATGCGGGAAAGAGCGCGGGAGCCAATGCGGGAGCTAGCGCAGGAGCGAGAGAAAATTCAGCTCCACAAATTTCTAGCGTCCCAGCTTTAGCTGAATCTCTTTCTACCCGCCAACCTGGCGTGGTACAACTTACGGATATTTTGCCCACTATCACGCAGCTGCTGGGTGCGGTAGCTGCGGAAAATGCCGCAGCTGCGCAAAATGATGCCGATAAGCCAGCTCTCACGGGTACTCCTTCCGCTGCTGATTTTCCGTTGCAATTGAAATCTGATCAACGCAGCGGAGAGGTGCGCGCCGCCTACTTAGCAGACAAAGAGCTCCGTGCGGCCTTGGTGCGCTCCGGAGTAGCGCCTTTCTACTTCACTTTTGGAATTGGGGCGATTGCCGTCTTACTTGCCGTTTTGCTCTATAGACGCGCGCAGCGCAAATCTTCTCCCGGTTTGCCACCGGCAAAAATATGGCCTCTTCCACCGGCATTATTCTATTTTTGTATTTTCATCGCCGCTTTGCCGCTCAGCACTTTCCTCTTAAATCTTTTCCCCTGGTGGCGGCTGGCGCGGGCAGAAATATGGCAATTGCCGCTCCTCCTGATTTTTGCCGCCGCTCTAGCTCTTCTCATCGTGCCCGCCCGCCGCTGCTCGCCGCTGGCTCCCGCTTCTATAATTGCTGCTCTAAGTGCTAGCACTCTCGCTATCGATGCGCTCTGTGGCTCTCCTTTGCATTTTTCATCTATCCTGGGTGATCAGCCACAATCCGGCGGTAGATTCTACGGCTTCAGCAACGCCCCCTTTGTAATTTTTGCGCTTTCGCTGCTCTTCACGGTGGGCGTGATCCTCGGATATCTACGAAAGAAATCCGCTTCTGCTTCACTTCGTTTGGCTGTAATAGTTATCTTGGCGATTCTCGGTATCTTTATCGACGGAGCTCCGCAAATAGGTGCAGATTTCGGAGGGCCACCGGCTCTCTTCCTAGCTTTTTTGACGCTTTTTTTCTTAGCTCGGGCGCGCGGTTTTCGTCTCTACCAACTGTGCCTAGCCTTTCTAGGCGGGGCTTTGGGAATGTTCGGGGTGGCCTACCTAGATTGGCGCCGCCCGCCGGCAGTGCGTTCACACTTTGGAAAGTTTTTTGCGCAGCTTATCGACGGTAAAGGTGCAGAAATAGTGATGCGGAAAATCACGCAGCTTCTCACCTCCGTCCCCTTCTGGGCGTGGGGAATCGGAATCGCTATTGCGCTGGGAATAGGTTGGGCGCTGTGGAGCTACCGCCGGAAAATTCGCGCAATTACGCGGGGGAAAGCAGAGAATTTCCCGCTTTCTGCCGATATCTTCAGTGCCGGTATTTCCGGTCTGGTAGTACTACTTTGCGGAATGCTTATTAACGATTCCGGCTTAGTGATGCTCTGTATCGGTCTTTGCTACGGTGTGCCGCTGTGGCTCAGCTGTTTTTCCGCCGCGCCGCCCACCAACGCGGTAGCACCGCCCGCCACACATCCACATACTGCCGCCCGCGATGAAGTTGACCGGCAAAATCATTAGCGCTGGCGCGGTGCTGTAGCGTGCAAGGCACTTCCTGCAGCCGATATCCCGCCTGTAGCAAATCAATACTCATTCCCACTTCTACGCCCCAACCAGCGGCGAGCGGCAGCGCGGCCGAAAAAGCTTCCCAGCTTAAGCAGCGTTGGCCAGAAAGCGGCTGGCGAGCTTCCCAGCCGGTGAGCTGGTAAATATATTTCCGCCCCAAGCCCGTGACGAAACCATGCCCGCCGGCGCCTTTCTGGGCAGGTAAAAGCGCTATCGTGCAATCTGCTTTTCCGCTGCGCACCGGCTCGATAAGGGGAGCGCAGGCAGAGGCAGAATCTCCTAGATCTGCATCAGCGAGCAGTAAAGCCACCGGTAGCGGGGGAGTATCCTTCGAAGAATGATAATTTCTTGCCTCCGCTAGGTAGCGGTAGCCACTCTCCAGAGCGGCTGCTTTGCCGCGGTTTCGCGAATGCGTAATTACTTCCGCACCTGCGCGGCGGGCAATTTCGCCAGTACTATCGGTACTGCCGTCGTCTATAACTACTATC
>NZ_CAMXYE010000086.1 GCF_947253055.1 uncultured Arcanobacterium sp.
GGCAAATTACTTTTCCATACAGCGGTGCGGCCTGCCGCCTATCAATCCGGAAAATTGCGCGGCGAGTAGGGCGATATCCCAGTAGCTCTAAATCCACTGATTCCCCTAGGAAAGCGCTCATTTTTCGTTGATTACAAGCTAAAGGCAGGGCCGGCAGCTCTGGATCAGCTGGATATTCCCAGACTTTAACTTCTAAATCTCCCAGCCGGAGCTTTTTTGCCGCTGCGCGCTGCAGATGCTTATCAGAGATATTTCCGGTGGAAGCCACCATATAGATACTGCGCCGTTCCCGTGCAACCGTATCATCTACTATTACGCTGTATCCCACCGAAACGCCTGCTCCGGGGCGATGGTGAATCCGGTGTACTTTCCAAGAGCGCACTACTACATTTGCCTCGCAGCACATACGCAGCATATCGCCAGCCTGCTCCTGCAATAAGCTGAGCGCCCACCGTTCGGCTCTTTCCTGCATACTCTTCACCACATATCTATTTATAGAGATATTCACTGCTTTTTCCAAATGAAAGACGAAAAATCCTGCAGACCTGCCAGAATAGAAATATGCGGGATCTTAACGCTTTACCGAAGACTCATTTGCATTTGCATTTTACCGGCTCTATGCGGCTTTCTACTCTGCAAGATTTAGCCGCGCAGCAAGGCATACGCCTGCCGGAGAATCTCACTGCCAATACTGCTCTACAAGTACCTGCTGATAAACGCGGTTGGTTCCGCTTTCAGCGCGCCTACGATGCCGCTCGAAAAGTGGTGCGCAGCGAAGCAGCTATGCGCCGGATTGTGCGCGAAGCAGCCGAAGACGATGCGAAAGAAGGCTCCCGCCGTTTAGAAATACAGATTGACCCTACTTCTTATGCCCCTTTCGTAGGTGGAATTACTCCAGCTTTAGAGATAGTGCTAGACGAAGCCGAGCAAGCTTCGCGCGCAACCGGGGTGCAGGTAGCAATAATCGTGGCAGCGTCCCGAATGAAGCACCCTCTAGATGCGTGCACACTGGCCCGCCTAGCCGCCCGGCATGCCGGAGAAGGCGCCGGAAAAGTAGTAGGTTTTGGGCTTTCCAACGATGAGCGCCGCGGAGAAACTGCCGATTGGGCAAAGGCCTTTACAATTGCTCGTAACGCTGGTTTAGCTTCAGTGCCACATGGCGGGGAGCTATTAGGCCCCGAACATATAAAAGAAGTAATTCGCTATTTACATCCGCGCCGTCTTGGTCATGGAGTGCGGGCCGTAGAAGATCCCCGCTTATTGGAATATCTGGTAGAAAATGAAATTGCGGTAGAAGTATGCCCAGCTTCTAATATCTCGCTCGGGGTGTATAAAGACCTGCAGGAAGTACCGCTGCGCACTTTGGTAAACGCCGGAGCACAAATTGCCCTTGGAGCAGATGATCCGCTGCTTTTCCTCTCTCGCCTCACTGCCCAGTATGAAAATGCCCGCCAAATCGGATTAAATGATAACGAAATTGCGCAGCTGGCGCGCTCCACCGTAGCGGCTTCTTTAGCTGCACCAGCCGATAAAGCACGGTGGCAACAAGAAATCACCGATTGGCTAGCTGATGAAACTCTCGAAACTAGTGATTAAAACCCACCAGCACGGGCTCCGGCACCAGCTCTACTCCGTACTTATTACGCACTCCCGCCCGTATCTCCTCAGCTAGCTGCATTATTTGCGCGGCTGTGGCCCCGCCTCTATTCGTTAAAGCTAAGGAATGTTTAGTAGAAATTGCCGCCGGGCCGGGCAACGCATATCCTGCCTGATACCCAGCATGCGCAATTAACCAAGCCGCAGAAGTTTTTTGCCAACCCGGAATTATAGGAGCTTCTCCCCCGATTTGATTTACGGCAGCTTCTTCTCGCAATGGATAACGGGGAGCTTCTGGAGGTAACTTCTGTGCTTCTTCTTCACGCAGCACTGGGTTAGTGAAGAAAGAACCGAGCGAATAGGTATCACGGTCATCTGTCGAAAGCACCATCCCTTTTTGCCGGCGCAACTTTAATACCGCAGCACGCACTTGCGCAGCAGGTACTCGCTCCCCTTCTTCTACCTGCAACTCCGCAGCCAGCTGCCGATAGCGAATAGGAGCAGACAGAGTGGCACGGCGCAAATGAAAATCTACGCTCAGCACAATCCAGCGCGGAGAAGGCCCCCATTTTCCTTCCGTCATCGATTTCTTCAAAAGTGAATTCCGATATCCTAGCTCTAAATCACTCAAAAAAAGCGTACGTTGCGCTGCAGTCTCCCGATCATAAGTGCGCACAGCGGCAATTACGCCAGCTACTTCTTGCCCGTAAGCTCCTATGTTTTGCACCGGAGCTGCTCCTGCGCTGCCGGGAATTCCCGAAAGAGCTTCCATACCCATCCAGCCGTGGGAAATAGCATAAACTACCACTTCATCCCAAGGAGTGCCCGCCGCTACGCGCATACGGGCTCCCCCACAAGAATCTTCTTCTAAGGTAGTGATATCGCTCTTGGTATAGCGCACCACTACCCCCGAAAATTCGCTATCGGCGGCCAAGATATTTGATCCACCACCAATTACTAAAAGTGGCTTTCCAGCTTTATCGGCAGCACTGATTGCTGCTATAAAATCTGCTTCCGAATCAGTTTCTACTACTTCCGCAGCCCGGCCTCCTACACCGATAGTGGTCATCTGGGCAAAAGAAGTAGCCCCCGGCTGAAAACGAGTAGATAACACCGGCGGAATAGTATCTGTGGGCTCACTAGGCTCTGGAATATAGCAGTACATATCCTCATTCTATAAGAGAAAAGGAGACCCCGCGCAGGAGTCTCCCCTATGTAATATATCTCGCCGCACCTAGCAGCCAAACAGCTGCTGAGCTGACTAGCGAGTCTCTCTATGCACCGTCGACTTCCGGCAGCGCGGGCAATATTTTTTAAGCTCGAGCCGGTCCGGGGTGTTGCGCCGATTCTTGCGCGTAATGTAGTTTCGCTCCTTGCAAACCTCGCAGGCGAGGGTAATCTTGGGGCGAACGTCTGAAGAATTGCTTGCCACGATATTTCCTCACGTTCGGTTATGGATGGAGCGGGTGCTCCTTGTTTTCCAGTAGCGGAGGCGGGGTTTGAACCCGCGACCTCACGATTATGAGTCGTGCGCTCTGACCAACTGAGCTACCCCGCCGCTGGCATTTTCCATGGACGGAAAATGCACCGAGCCCCGAAAGGGAATCGAACCCTTGACCTTCTCCTTACCATGGAGACGCTCTGCCGACTGAGCTATCGGGGCAACGCCTGCCAGCCTACCAAATATTTTTTGCTCCGGAAACGGCGCAATAAAATTATCCGGTGAAGCCGGTCACGCAGTCTGCGAAATTCAAGAAAACTTCTTAAATCCCTGGTGGCGGGTGAGGGATTCGAACCCCCGTAGCTTACGCGCCTGATTTACAGTCAGGTACATTTGGCCGCTCTGTCAACCCGCCGCGGCAGATATTGCTTCTCACTCAGAAACTGAGCAATCCGCAACTTGTGCACGACAAATGAGATTAGCAGGTAAAGGCAGTTATATTCAAACCGAATCCCGTAATTCGCATGCCATAATCGTCACACTTACTACTTTTTCCTGCCTAATAAAGCTTCCCAGCATGGGATTCATCCCGCGATATTGCCGTCATCGTATCGCGTTCCACTACCTTTATGCGCTCACGCCCAACGGCTGACCCCAGCGATTTCTCAAAATCTTCCAGTAATTCCCACCCGTGCCAAGTGGTGTAGCGAATATCGCGGGCTTCCAAAAGCTTTTGCATGGCATTCCAGCCCAAATCAGTGGTAGTTGCCGCGAGCTTACCTGCCTCGTAATCAGAAACTAGGTTTTGAATAGTTTCCTGCGCATCAGATTTAGTAGATCCGATAAGACCGACTGGTCCGCGCTTAATCCAACCCGTAGCGTACATACCCGATAAAGGCTCGCCCGTCTTCTCATCTAGGATACGCCCCGCCACATTGGGAACTACGCCGCGCTCAGCATCAAATGGAGCTCCGGCAATAGGAGAAGAATAGTAACCAATAGCTCTGTAGACCGCTTGCACTGGATAATCTACGTATTCTCCCGTACCTTTCACACTTCCATCGCCCTGCAAAGCAGTGCGTTCCACCCGGATGCCCTCCACATGATCCGTGCCGAGAATTTTCGCCGGCTGCGCCATCATATGTAAATGTATACGGCGACTAGCAGTTTTTTCCTCTTCCTGATCGAATAGGTAATCAGTAAGAATACTCACTACTTGCTTGGTCATCCGCACCGAATTTACTTTTTCTTCCGAAGCGTCGTCGTATTGGAAATCTTCTTCGTAGACAATAATATCTACATCTGGCACCTGCCCGAGTTCCCGCAATTCCATCGGAGTAAATTTCACCTGCGCTGGTCCCCGCCGGGCAAAGAGATGCACATCGGTGATAGGAGACTCCCGCAATCCCGCCTCTACGTTTTCCGGAATTTCTGTGCTCATTAAGTCATCTGGATGTTTCGCGAGAATACGCGAAATATCTAAAGCCACATTTCCGGCACCGATTACGGCTACTTCTTTTGCCTGCAGTGGCCAAGTGCGCGGATAATCCGGATGCCCGTCATACCAATATACGAAATCAGCCGCCCCGTAAACTTCCGGTAAATCAGACCCGGGAATTACAAATGGTCGATCTCGATCTGCCCCAGTGGCAATGACAATTGCATCATAGTGCTCATGCAGCTCCGAGAAAGTCACGTCTTTTCCGATTTCTACATTTCCCACTAAGCGAATATCGCCGCGCCGCAGAATATTGTAGAGCGCGTTGATTATCTGCTTTATGCGGGGATGATCCGGAGCTACCCCGTAACGCACTAACCCATAGGGAGCGGGCAATTTTTCATATAAATCTATATGCACATCAATACCGGATTTAGAAAGAATATCAGAAGCATAAATGCCAGCTGGGCCAGCTCCAATTACTGCCACTTGCAGGGGTCTACTATTCACACATACCTCTTCGCTCGTAAATGACTCATTCAAATGCTACTAGTTTCTATTCTAAATCGATATAGCAACAGCGGCAGGTGACTCTTTTTACATTCGAGCTACCCGCCGCTGTTTTATAACTAGAAAATTATTCGGAAGCTTTATCTCCCGCAGCCCCCTCCGCTATTTTTGCATCTAGACGAATGATTCCATAAGTCCAACTCCGCCGATGATAGGCGGCGCAAGGCTGCAAAGTTTCTTCGTCGATGAATATATAGAACGGATGGCCTACCAGCTCCAT
>NZ_CAMXYE010000087.1 GCF_947253055.1 uncultured Arcanobacterium sp.
TGGGTTATTCCCTCTACGATACGGTGGTGGTATTCGATAAAATACGGGAAAATACTGAGCATCTCACCACCCAAACTAAATACACTTTTGCTGAATCAGCTAATTTGGCAATTAATCAAACTCTCATTCGCTCGATTAACACTTCTCTCACCGGCTTATTCCCAGTGATTGCGGTGCTCTTTATCGGAGTGGGAATACTAGGTGCCGATACTTTGCGGGATTTGGCTCTCGTAATGTTCATAGGAATGATTCTCTCCACGATTTCTTCTATCTTTATTGCGGCTCCGCTTTCAGTGACGCTCGGAGAGCGAAATGAAGATATTAGAATTCACACGGAAAGAGTGCGAAAAATGCGTGCTTTACAGAGCGCGTCTTCCAATGCGGACAAGGATGACACCGCACCAGCGGAATCAGATATGCTAGCTTTGGCCGGGGTAGAAGATAGAATCTCCGGCGGGCATTTAGGGCAAGCTGCTCAACCTAAGAAACGCGGCCACGCGCAGAGAAAAAAGAAGAGGTCTAAATAAATGACGCAGAGTGCGGATTTTCCAGCAGAACTGATAGAACTTGTAGAATCTCATGTGCGAGAGGTAAGCGATTTTCCTGCTCCAGGTGTGCTGTTTCGCGATATTACTCCGCTTATTGCTGATGCGCATGCCTTCCGTTCTTTAATAGATAGCCTAGCGGATCGTTATCGCGGTGAAGTAGATGCAGTAGCCGGCCTAGAATCCCGTGGATTCATTCTAGGAGCTCCGTTGGCTACGGCACTCGGGGTGGGAATGCTGACTGTGCGAAAAGCCGGCCGCTTGCCCGGGCCAGTAGTAGGCGTGGATTACAATCTCGAATATGGGGAAGCGCGGATGGAGCTGCAACCTTTCACCGTGCAAGACGGCATGCGGGTACTAGTAATTGACGATGTTTTAGCTACCGGTGGCACCGCAGGAGCAGCTTTTGATTTGATACGGCAAGCTGGGGGAGTTCCGCATAAGCTGTGTGTGTTACTCGAACTGGAAGATCTAGGCGGCCGGGCAAATCTGAGTGATGCGATTCCTATTGATTCGGTGCTGCGGTATTAATTCGAAGGTCAATTAAGGTTATTGCCAAATAAAGCGGTATACTTTCGGCATGGAAGAGAAAAATCTGGCTGAAAATGCTTCTTCTGCGAGCAGTAAAGACGAGAAGCCGCTTTACGAATGGGCAGAAGCAGCTGGCGAGAAGCCTCTTCCCGCGGCTATGCAGGAAATTCTGCAAGTCTGTAAGGGCCGCAATATAAATTTAATGCGCCTGATAAATGCTTATCAGGTAGCTGATAAATGGCATACTGGCCAGCGGCGGCGTTCCGGCGAAGCATATATTATTCATCCTTTAGCTGTGTGTCGGATTTTAGCTGACTTAGGAATGGATGAGGATACCCTCGTCGGCGCTTTGCTGCACGATACTGTAGAAGATACTGGTTATACGCTACCTGCCTTACGCAAAGAATTTGGAAATACGGTAGCGCTTTTAGTCGATGGCGTCACCAAGCTCGATAAAGTCGAATACGGGGAAGCAGCCCAGGCCGAGACCGTGCGAAAAATGGTCGTAGCTATGGCAAAAGATATTCGCGTTTTATTGATAAAACTGGCGGATCGGCTACATAATGCGCGTACTTGGCAATATGTAGATCCGGAATCAGCGCGGAATAAAGCGCGGGAAACCTTGGAGATCTATGCACCACTTGCGCACCGCTTGGGGATGAATTCCATTAAATGGGAATTAGAGGATCTTTCTTTTAAAACTCTCTACCCGGCGGTTTATACCGAAATTGAGCGAATGGTGAAAGAGCGCAATCCTGAGCGCCTAGCCTATATTGAAGAAATTAAAAAAATTCTGCAGGATGAACTAGAAAAAGCGCATGTAGAGTGCAGTATTTCCGGGCGACCGAAACATTACTACTCGATCTATCAGAAGATGATTCTGCGCGGGCGCGATTTTGAAGATATCTACGATTTGATTGGCGTGCGAGTACTGGTAAATGAAATTCAAGATTGCTATACCGCTCTCGGGGTAGCAAATTCAGTATTCACTCCCGTGCAGGGGAGAATTAAAGATTATATTGCCAGCCCGAAATTTAATTTTTATCAATCTATCCATACTTCCGTAATTGGGCCGGATGGTCGCACTGTAGAAATTCAAATTCGTACCTATGACATGCATCGCCGCGCCGAATACGGAGTGGCGGCGCATTGGCGTTATAAAGAAAATCCCAACCAGAGCGAAAATAATGGTTCCGATAGCGGAGATGAAAGTGCTCAGCTCGAATGGCTACGGCAACTCGTAGATTGGCAGCGGGAAACGGCTGATCCTAAAGAATTCTTAGATTCGCTGCGCTATGAAATATCGGGTAATCAAGTATATGTATTTACCCCGGCGGGAGAAGTGCTGGAATTAGCTGCGGGGTCCACACCGGTAGATTTCGCTTATGCGATTCATACTGAGGTAGGGCAAAAGACAGTCGGAGCAAAGGTTAATGACCGACTCGTCACTTTAGATCATCGCCTAGAATCAGGAGATACCGTCGAGATAATTACCGCCAAATCATCTGATGCGGGCCCTTCGCAGGGGTGGTTAGAATTTGTGGCTACGCCGCGGGCACGCGCAAAAATAAAGGCGTGGTTTACGCGGAGCCGGCGGGAAGAAGCTATCGAAAATGGGAAAGAGAAATTAGCAAAAGCTATTCGGCGGCGTAATGAGCCAGTGCAGCGTTTAATGTCGCATGAAACTCTCAAAGCGGTAGCGCAAGATTTACTGCGAAAAGATGTATCTGATCTGTATGTAGCTATTGGGGAGGGAGCAATTACTCCCGAAAAAGTAGTGCGTTTGTTGATATCTTCCCAAGGCGGCAACGCCGGAGTGGAAGAAACTTTAGCAGAAGCAGTCACCCCGGCGCGTATTCAAAAGCGAAATACGGGAGATTTATCTGCCGCGATTATCGTAAAAGATATCGAGGATGCTGATGTATTAGTAACTTTGGCAAAGTGCTGTACGCCGGTACCTCCGGATGAAATTATTGGTTTCGTTACGCGGGGGCGGGGTATCTCCGTGCACCGCACTGATTGCCCAAATGTTACGTCTTTAGAAAAACAGCCGGATCGCTTTATAAACATCGCTTGGGAAGCGGCTGCAGAAGGGCCTTTCTTGGTGCAGGTACAGGTTGAAGCCCTGGATCGGAAAGGTCTATTGGCGGATGTGACGCGCGTATTTTCGGAACATGATATAAATATGCTTTCTGGCTCTATCAATACTTCTACTTCGCGCATAGCTCGCTCTAATTTCACTTTTCAAATGGCTGATCCTAGGCATTTGCAGCAGGTCTTAAAAGAATTGCGAAAAATCGAAGGTGTGCATGATGCCTATAGAATCACTGCTTCGAAAAAAGAGGGCCATCGCCGCGTAGACTAAAAAATTTGAGCTGCTCTTTATTTATTTGGTGCGGGAATCGCTTTTCGATTCTAAATTTTTATAAACTCCGGATTCAATAAACTGTGCTACTGCTTTGCGCGCTTGGCGAATACCAGTTGCTCCGCGTATTTCTTTACTGCACGCATAGATTGCTTCTAAAGAACTGCCAGCTTCCAGTAGTGCAGAAATTTTTTCGCTCCCTGCTATTAAATCGACTCGTAATAAATCTATAGCAGTGCGTTCTTTAGTGGTGAGTAGTTGCCCGCCGATTCTTTCAATATGAGCAGCTGGAAAACGCCTTCGGCTTTGCGGGCGCCGGCGTTTCTCATCTTGCCGGCTAATATTCAGCTCTCGAGCTAAAGCCGGAGTGGAAATTCCGGTGTGAATCCAAAATGCGCTGTGCATCCCAGCGATATCGCCTTCCGTAGTCAATCGAGAAATAATATATCCGCGCAAGGGCGGGGAAAAAGTGAATACAGCCGGTGTAAAACAGGCTTCGCCTAATTCAATAAATTCTGTTTTGCAGTGGCGCAGTTCTTGCAGCTCCGCAAAAGATTGCGGATAGATAATGAGCGGTGGAGAAGCTAGCTTTAGTGAATGAATCATTTTTTAAGTAAAGCAGATACGCAAATATAAAACAGGGGCAATCCGCAACTGTGGATTGCCCCTGCCGGTAATAATTACCAAGTGTAGAATAGCTGCTATTTTGCAGAATTCTCTAGCTACTAATTTTCCAGCACCGCTTCTAGCCAGGCTTTGCGGGCAGCCAATGCTTCTTCATGCTCTTTTAGCATCTTGGCATCGCCTTTCCGTTTATCCTCCGCAATCTGCTCTTCTAATTCCGCAATCAGCGATTCTAACTGAGCTGCCATACCGGAAGAACGCTTCTCTTTCTCCGGATCATGCATCTCCCACTTTTTATTTTCCGCATCGCGAATCGAACGTTCAATTTCCCGCATTCTTCCCTCAGTGCGGGTAATATCGGCGCGCGGTACTTTCCCAATCGCATCCCACTTTTCTCCAATGAGGCGAATTTGCTCTTTGGCATACTGAACATCGCTTACGGGGAGAAGTTTTTCGGCCTCTTCGAGCAGTTCTAATTTGCGCGTTAAGTTTTCGGAAAACTCTTTATCCATTTCGGCGTTGCGCGTATTCCGTGCGTCAAAAAATACTTGCTGGGCAGCTCGGAAACGCTCCCAAAGGCGATCATCTTCTTTCCGCGCCGAGCGGCCCGCTCGTTTCCAATCTTCGAGAAGTTCCCGATACTGAGCAGAAGTGGCATTCCAATCTGTAGAATTTTGGATAGCTTCCGCCTGCTTAATAATTTCTTCTTTCCGCGCCACGGTCTCTTTGCGTTGTACCTCTAGTTGGGCAAAAAAGTGCCGACGCTGCCGATCAAATTTTGTGCGTGCTGCCGAGAAACGCTTCCAGAGAGCATCTTCAGCAGTTTTCCCTAATCGAGCTCCCTGGCGTTGCTCACCTTTCCATTCTTCGAGAAGATTATTCAATTC
>NZ_CAMXYE010000088.1 GCF_947253055.1 uncultured Arcanobacterium sp.
GGCTATATGTACTTTGCAATGGAGAGAAGGTAGCCGTGTCGGAAAAGAATAACCCAACTGCGGGCAAGTCGTCGCCAGAAAAACCGATACGGGCTTTGGTGGCGGAAGATGAGACCTTAATTCGCCTAGATATTGTCGAGACTTTACAAGATGCCGGTTATGAAATAGTGGGAGCCGCCGCCAACGGAGCAGAAGCGGTAGAGATGGCGGCAGAGCTAAAGCCGGAATTGATTGTAATGGACATTAAAATGCCCGTAAAAGATGGCATAGCGGCGGCAGAAGAGATTTTAAATACGCAGAATTGCGCAATCGTCATGCTGACCGCTTTTTCTCAGAAAGATTTAGTAGAAAAAGCGCGAGATGCCGGAGCTATGGCCTATGTGGTGAAGCCGTTTACCCCTGCTGATCTATTACCGGCAATCGAAATAGCTATTTCCCGCAGTCAAGAAATGGTGGCTCTGGAAGCAGAAATAGCTAATATGGAAGAAAAATTCACCAGTCGGAAGATAGTGTCGCGGGCCAAGGGACTCTTGCAGGAAAAAATGGGATTTACCGAGTCCGAGGCTTTTCGCTGGATTCAAAAAACTTCTATGGATCGGCGTCTAACTATGCGTGAAGTAGCGGAAGCTGTTATCGAGCAGGTGGGTTAAAGCAGAATTTAATCTGCACTAAATTATTTTCCCGGGTAATCTGGAATTATGAATAGCCCTACCTTATTGCTCATCGATGGCCACTCTATGGCTTTCCGCTCTTTTTATGCACTGCCTTTTCAGCAGTTCCGTACGCAAGAGGGAATATATACCAATGCGGTATTTGGCTTTACTAAGACATTGCTGCGTTTACTGCGCGATTATCAACCCGATCATGTGGCGGTAGCTTTCGATTTACCGGGTGGTACTTTCCGTACACGCGTCTACGGCGAATATAAAGGCGGGCGGGCGGCTACTCCAGAAGAATTCAAAGGGCAGATATCTTTGATTCAGCAATTGCTGGAAACAATCGGGATTACTTGGATTACCGTGCCGGATTACGAAGCAGACGATATCCTGGCCACGCTCTCTCAGCGGGGAGCCGAGGCGGGAATGAAAGTTTGGGTAGCTTCTGGGGATAGGGATGCCTATCAGCTAGTGAATGAGCAGGTGACGGTGCTCTATCCGCAGCAAGGAAAATTAGTGCCTTTTAATGCGGAAAAAGTACGGGAAAAGACGGGAGTCACTCCGGATCTTTATCCCGATATGGCTGCCCTGGTGGGGGAAAAAGCGGATAATCTACCGGGAGTGCCGCTAGTAGGGCCAGTGCGCGCCCAAAAATGGTTAGAAGAGTATGGATCTTTAGAAGATATTTTAGAGAATGCCGATAAAATTACCGGAAAAGCGGGAGATAATTTACGCGAATCACTGGCGCAGGTGCGGCGAAACCGCGAGCTAAATGCGCTGGTGCGCGATTTAGAGATCGAAAAAAGTTTTGCCGAAATGGAGGTGTGCGGGGTAGATTTACCGGCTTTTTCTCAGCTCTGCGCGACCTTAGATTTCAATCATTTGCGCTCCGAGATTCTGCATACGCTTCCCGTTAAAGAAGGCGCAGAGCCGGTGGTGGAGGCCAATTCGCAGTTGCGGGAATTAAAAGAGGAAAAGTTATCACCGGGCGCCTTGGAGAATTTTTTGGCGGCACATCCTGCTCCTTTTGCCGTTGCGGTAAAAGGAAATACCAAAGCAGGGCAAGGCACAGTAGAAAGTTTTTCCATCGCTGCTACCGACGGCTCCGCAATTAGCAGTGATTTTGCCGCTCTGCTAGCTAGCGATAAGCAGGCTTTAGCTGCTTGGTTGGCCAATGTGGAAATAGCCAAAGTGGGGCATAACGTCAAAGGTATGAATCATGCTTGGATCGGGGAGGGAATGCGCCTATACGGCAGCGTTGCCGATACGGAAATTCAAGCTGCGCTGCTTCATCCCGATCAGCGGAAATACGAAGTAGATAAACTGTGCCTGCGTTATTTAGCTCTGGATATCAGCACCGCGAATGACGGTACTTTAGGAATTAACGCCGATGGTACTCTCGGAGGCGATAATTTTGCGCGGCGCACCCTCGCCTTGCTGGATTTAGCAGATTTCTTAAATACCGAATTGAAGAAGAGCGGCACGGCCCGCCAAGTTTTAGAGCTGGAATTAGCGGTATCGGAAGTTCTCACCGAGATGGAAGAGCGCGGAATCTGCGTAGATAGAAAAATTTTGCAAAATCTGGCGGCTGATTTCGCGGCGAGCGCGGAAAATGCGACACAGTTAGCCTATCGGGCGATAGACGATGAAAACGTGAATCTTTCTAGCCCGAAGCAACTCCAAACGGTGCTTTTTGATAAATTACAGCTCCCTCCGACTAAAAAAACCAAATCCGGAAGCTACACTACGAACGCGGAGGCTCTTGCCGATTTATTAGAAAAAATAAGTAATCGGGAAGATGCACAGGCGGTGGCCGGGCAGCAATTTTTGTCTGCACTCTTAGCGCGGAGAGACGCGGTGAAACTTTCTCAATCCATTACCGGCTTGCAAGAAAGTGTGCAAAAAGATTCGCATATCCGCACCACTTTTCAACAGACCACGGCAGCTACCGGGCGGCTTTCCTCTACGGATCCGAATTTGCAGAACATTCATGCCCGTACGGCTGAGGGGCAGCGGATACGCAGTGCTTTTGTGCCGTCGCCGGATTACGATTTACTTCTCACTGCCGATTATTCGCAAATTGAAATGCGCCTTATGGCGCATCTTTCCGGAGATAGCTCCCTCATTCAAGCCTTTAATGATGGCGCAGATTTGCATCGGTATGTGGCCAGCCGCGTCTATAAAATTCCCGAAGCAGAAGTCACTGCTAGCCAGCGTTCTCATATTAAAGCTATGAGCTACGGTTTAGTTTATGGCCTTTCTGCCTATGGTTTGGCAGCACAGCTGCATATTTCACCGGGAGCAGCGCAGAATCTTATGGACGAATACTTTAGCCGGTTTGGGAAAGTGCGTGATTATCTGCAATCTTTAGTGGAAAAAGCGCGGGCGGATGGCTATACCGAGACAATTACCGGGCGACGGCGTTACTTGCCCGAGCTGAGTTCGCAAAATACGCAAGTGCGGAAAGCGGCGGAAAGAATGGCGCTCAATGCGCCGATTCAAGGTTCTGCTGCCGATATTATTAAGAAGGCCATGTGGAAGGTAGAATTACGGCTGCAACGGGAAAATTTGCAGGCGCGTATGCTGCTGCAGGTACACGATGAATTGATATTTGAATTACCAACTGCCGAGTTAGCGCAAGTAGAAGCACTGGTGCGCGAAGAAATGGAAAATACTATCCCGTTGAGCGTGCCACTTTCAGTGGGTATTGGATCCGGGGCGAATTGGCAACTGGCTGCCCACTGAAATGCAGCTGCCCTGCCCAGGAGTTGAGTACTTCGGTGCCAAGAATTCGGCTACTGCGGTGTTGGAGAGCCAACTAATGCTTAGTAAGCGCCGCTAGGTTACCTAGTAGGTATCGGCTAGTTCCGGCGCCGGAGCTAAGAAAATTTGTGGGCAATTAGTCAAAGAAAAATTTTGCTTTAGGCTTGCTTTCAACGGGAAAAGCCCCGTAGAGTGGTGTACTGGTATGTTGGATTTTCCAGCCTACCAATTGTCCATGTAAGAACTAGTTTTATCCGTAACGGAGTCACCAACTCTATGAGTGAAAATATTACATCCTCCCAAATTCCGGAGGTTGCCATAAACGATTTCAACAGCGAAGAAGAATTCATTGCTGCTGTTGATAAGACCATCAAATACTTCAATGACGGAGATATCGTCGAAGGAATCGTAGTTAAAGTAGACCGAGATGAGGTACTTCTCGATATCGGCTACAAGACGGAGGGAGTTATCCCTTCGAAAGAGCTCTCCATCAAGCATGATGTCAATCCGGATGACGTCGTCCAAGTTGGTGACGAAATCGAAGCGCTCGTAACGCAAAAAGAAGATAAAGAAGGGCGGCTGCTCCTTTCGAAGAAGCGGGCGCAGTATGAGCGGGCTTGGAACGAAATTGAGAAAGTTAAAGAGGCAGACGGCGTAGTCACTGGTACGGTGATTGAGGTAGTCAAAGGTGGCCTCATTCTCGATATCGGTCTGCGGGGCTTCTTGCCGGCTTCTCTGGTAGAGATGCGGCGGGTACGCGATTTGCAGCCTTATATTGGGCGGGAAGTAGAAGCGAAGATTATCGAACTCGATAAGAATCGCAATAACGTGGTACTTTCGCGCCGGGCTTGGCTAGAGCAGACGCAGTCGGAAGTGCGTACGCAGTTCCTCGATACTCTCCAGAAGGGGCAAATTCGCGAAGGCGTTATTTCCTCTATCGTCAACTTCGGAGCTTTCGTGGATTTGGGTGGCGTAGACGGTCTGGTACACGTATCCGAACTCTCTTGGAAGCACATTGATCATCCTTCCGAAGTAATCGAAGTGGGAGATAAAGTAACCGTAGAGGTACTGGATGTAGATTTCGATCGGGAGCGGGTATCCCTATCTTTGAAGGCTACGCAGGAAGATCCGTGGCAGACCTTTGCTCGTACCCACAGCATCGGCCAAATCGTACTGGGCAAGATTACCAAGCTGGTACCCTTTGGCGCTTTTGTGCGGGTGGAAGACGGCATCGAAGGTTTGATTCACATTTCCGAGTTGGCGCAGCGTCATATTGATTTACCAGAAGAAGTCGTGAAGATTAACGACGAAGTATTCGTAAAGGTAATCGATATCGATCTAGAGCGCCGGCGTATTTCTCTCTCGCTGAAGCAGGCTAATGAGGGAATAGATCCGAATTCAGAAGATTTTGATCCTTCGCTCTATGGCATGACTGCCGAATATGACGCCGAAGGCAATTACAAGTATCCAGAAGGATTTAATCCGGAAACCAATGAGTGGATGGAAGGCTACGAAGAAAATCA
>NZ_CAMXYE010000089.1 GCF_947253055.1 uncultured Arcanobacterium sp.
CGATAATCCCGATTGCGATTAGTATAAATAGCACAAACCAAGCTCGGCGAGAGGAACGCTCCCCACCCCTGTTGACTTTCTTTTCTTTATCGCTCTTTTCGGATTTTATCTCCGTTGCTTTTTCAGCTGAGGCAGCTGCAGCTTTTGTATCTATCTTTTCTGCTGGCTCTGCTGGTTCTATAAGTTTTCCTGCTTCTGCAAGTTCTGCCGCTTCTACTTCTTCGGCTGCCGCGTTCTTCTCGGTAGCTGCTACTTCCAGATTTTCATCTGCAGAATTTTCATCTTGCGCAGTGAGAGCAGAATCGCTTTCCACTTTCTCGCTCTGCACCTCTGGAGCAGCTGCCTCTGCTTCTTCTCCAGATATTTCTTCTCCAGATACTTCTTCTGCAGATACTTCTTCTGCCGCGGGGCTCTCACTCGCTTTAATTTTATCGCGCCGCGTACGCATCACCAGCCGTTCGCGCAAGCTACGCGGAGCTGCATCATCAGCATCCGCTGCCAAAGCCGCATCTAAATCTATATCAGCATCCGCAGCCGCATCCACATCTGTATCAACAGCTGCTTTTTTATCCGGCTCTTTTTCGGGCGCAGCGGTGCTCTCGGCTTTTTCATTAAGTTCTTCCACCGCAGCTGGCTGCACTACAACTGGCTCCTCCGCCGTTATTACCGGCGATTCCCCATTAGCTGTAGGTGCCGGCGTTTCCACTTCTCCGTCTTCACTTTGAAAACGCGAAAATACGGATTTACGCTCTAACTTTTCCGGCGCCTCTGCTGCCGCCCGAGCTGTAGCACGCAGCTTCTCTGCCTCACGTAATTCTTTTCGAGATGGACGGCGCAAACGCAGCTCTTGCGTATCAGTAAGCGAAGGAGCATCCGGAGATTTAACTTCCAATTTTCCCAACTCACGTAGTTGTTTACGAGTTAAACGCGGGGTATCGCTCATTACAGTCCCTTTCCTTCAAGCTCTTCTAACTTCTCTTCCGTAGTTTCCGAAATACCGGCACCACTTAAAGCAGTAGTATCTAACTGCCCGTCCTGATACAAATTATACTTACTAATATATTGTACGACGCCATCTGGCACTAAATACCACACCGGTCGATTATCGTGCGCCCGGTGGCGAATATCGGTAGAAGAAATAGCCATAGCTGGCACTTCCAGAAGGGTAATCCCATCTGCCGGCAATCCAGAAATATCTAGCTTATGCCCCGGGCGGGTGACCCCTACGAAATGCGCCAATTCCCAAAGTTCATCATTATTTTTCCATCGCAATATCTGCGGAAGTACATCTGCACCGGTAATAAAAAAGAGATCAGCATCTGGATATTGCTTAGAAAAATCCCGCAGCGTATCGATTGTATAAGTGATACCACCTCTATCGATATCTACGCGCGATACGGAAAAACGCGGATTATTAGCTGTGGCAATCACCGCCATTAAATATCGGTGCTCGGCGTAGACCACCTTTACACCTTGTTTGAACGGTTGCTGGCCAGTGGGCACAAACACCACTTCGTCTAAAGAAAAATAGTGCTGCACTTCCGATGCCGCCACTAAGTGCCCGTTATGGATAGGATCAAAAGTACCACCCATGATTCCAATACGGCGACGCCCCGGCGCGGGATGTACATTATTCGAGGTGAAAGCGTTTATTTCGTCCACAGCCTAACCTTAAGGAATTATTTCACGCTATTATGCGTTGTAGCTAAAGACAATTGTAACGCAGAACCTGCACACAACTGAAAGGATATTTCATGGCAAGCGTAGAAGTAACCGCGCAGAATATCGAAGAATTGACAAAAGACGGCATTACTATATTGGATTTCTGGGCACCTTGGTGCGGGCCCTGCCAAAAATTTGGACCAGTATTCGAGGCAGTTTCGGAAAATCATTCTGATGTTACCTTTGGAAAAGTAGATACGGAAGAGAACGGCGATTTAGCTCAGTCGTACGGGATTATGTCGATTCCTACCCTCGTGGTCTATCGCGATGGCATCAAAGTTTATTCGAAACCAGGCGCACTCGATAAAAACGCTTTAGAAGATCTAATTGGGCGAGTAAAAGATCTGGATATGGATAAAGTGCGCGCACAAGAAAATAATAACTAGGAGTGCGAAGTAAAAGCTAGGAGCGAAATAACGGCAAATCTTTTTGCCCTTTGGCGCGCTCTTGGAGCAGTGGCAGTACGCCACGCATAATCGAAGCCAAATCGGTGGGGAGTGAAGCTGGGCGGAATACGATTCCGTCCGCCACTCCCCTCTTTATATAGTCTTCTATCTGGTACGCAGCGTCGTACACCGTACCGATTACTGCCGCAATATCCGAAAAAGCTGGCCGCTGCGTGAGTTGCTCAATAAGCACTAATCTTTCTTCCGCTGCCCGCAGCGTGGCCGAAATAGCCACCCCTAGTTCTAGAATTATCGGCAACGGCGCACTATTTTTTTCTCGCTCCTGCTGCAGGGAGATACGCCCGCGGCGAATTCCCTCTATATCCGCACTCCGGCACCACACCGCCTGAAAATATTTACTGAGTAGAGCAGATTTATTCTGCAATAGCTCCGCTTCCATAATTACCGCACTCAACTGTACTTTTCGCGCAACTGCTCCGCGGGCAAATCCAGCTAACTGCTCTGCAGAAGGGAAATCTGCCGCGGATAGGGGCAGCAGAATTTCGCGGCAACTTTTTAAGTCAAGAGCCGGATTACTGAACACTTCGGAGGCGGCGGCGAGCGGAATCTCTACGGCGAGAGTAGCCGGCGGAATCAAATCTTGCAGCTGCGCCGCTGCCTTTAACCCGTCTAAAAAATTAGTACTCTGCTTGGTAGTAATAGGCTGCCTACCTGTAGCAAAATTCCCGCTGGCCGGGCGCTGTGCACCTACTACAAGCTGCTTATCTAGTGAAGAATCTTCATTCCGCGTAGCTTGCTCTGCGGCAGCTTGAATATGAAAATCTTGATTTAAAGCTATAAAATCCAAGCCTCCTTGCTGGGCAGCATTAATCGCCCCTGCTAGACGCGGCAAATTAAGATGTCCAGCTAATTCCTCTACCCCATATTCACCTGGCACCCGCATACTATGAGCACCCAAAGGAGAAAGATCAATACCCATAAACACTTCCCGGCGAATATCTACTTCACCAGTAGTACCTGCATCACCAGCCGTGAGCATACTTTCTGAGCTACCTAATACAGCAGCTTTTCGCGCTGCCAACTCAATCGGCATATTTCTCCCTTTAGTTCAAGAATATTTCCGCTGCAAATGCTCCGGAATACTCCGGAATACTCTCGCTATATATTCTTTCCTTAATCCAAAGCAGATTCTACTTCCGGATTCGTCCAATGCCCAGCTTCTCTCTCTTGCTGCAGCTCTTGCCGGGCAGCTTCTTTTGCATCCATCGACTGATGATAGGCAGCTTTCCGCTCGCGCCGCGTGGGGCGCATCTGCTGAAGCAAACGCGAATCCTCACCACGCGGAGCTACATTCTCTTCTATAGCGAGCACACTCGGCTCCCAATCAAAAATCATTCCTCCCTCGAGCGGACCAATTACTACCATATCGCCAGCTCGCGCACCCTGGCGTGCCAACTCTTTTTCGATACCCAGACCAGCTAAACGCTCTGCCAAATATCCCACTGCTTCGTCGTTACTGAAATCAGTTTGCCGCACTAGGCGCTCCGCCTTATCGCCGCGAATTTGATAAAATTCCTGATCTCCCTGCCGCTGCTTCTGCACGTTAATAGAAGCGCTGCGTTTATCTAACGGGCGAAGCACTGGGCGCGGCTGCGTAGCTGCCACTATTTCTTCGCGCTCTCGCACTCGTTTAACCATAATCCCTAAATCATAGCCCAGCTTATCGAGTCCCTCCCGACTGACAGCGGAAACGACAAATACTGGCAAACCCCGCTGCTTTATATCTCCGGCCACGAACTGTGCTAATTCTTTAGCTTCGGGCACATCGGCTTTATTCAACACCACTGCCCGCGGGCGTTCACTTAGCGGCACAATTCCCGGCTCATAGGTAATTTGCTGGCTGTACTCCGTAAGTTCATATTCAATAGCCGCTAAATCACTGAGCGGATCTCGGTCATTTTCTAAAGTGGCGCAATCGATTACGTGCAAAATAATTGCACAGCGCTCAATATGGCGTAAAAATTCCAAACCTAAACCTTTACCCTGCGCCGCACCTGGAATCAGCCCCGGCACATCTGCAATGGTATAGCGCATATCCCCTTTTTCCACTACCCCTAAATGCGGCTGTAAAGTGGTGAAAGGATACTCAGCTATTTTCGGGCGAGCAGCGCTCAAAGAAGATATTAAAGAAGATTTACCTGCGGAGGGAAAACCAACTAGAGCCACATCCGCCACCGATTTCAACTCTAAGCGCAAATCTCGCTTCTCCCCGATATCACCTAACAAAGCAAAACCAGGAGCTTTACGCTTACGGGAAGCTAAAGCGGCATTTCCGTATCCACCCTGCCCTCCGGCAGCAGCTACATATTCAGCTCCCAAGTTCACTAAATCAGCGAGAATATTTCCTTCCATATCCTTTACAACTGTGCCCGCCGGTACGCTTACAATCAGATTTTCCCCCCGCTTGCCATTTTGTAAATCTCCCGCTCCCGGAGCACCTTTTTCTGCACGCATATGGGGCTGTCTCTTATACACATCTCCGAGCCCACGAGACCGTTATTCTAAT
>NZ_CAMXYE010000090.1 GCF_947253055.1 uncultured Arcanobacterium sp.
GGAAATTATCGAACTCTCCGATTTTCTCGCCGACACTTTGAATGGTTCTAAGGGGCCCTGCGCATTCGTAATTCCGATGCGCGGCTGGTCCGCTTATGACCAAGAAGCTGCCCTGTGTACGCGGGAGCGCGGCTGGGCAGAAGGAAATGGTGACGGCCCGGTTTGGGAACCCGATGAGAAGTATCCACAATGGTCGCGCCGCGCAACTGCCATGTTGAAGCGGATGTGGTCGAAAGTTGATACAAATGTGGTAGATCTTATCTGGACCGATCACCATATCTTGGATGAAGAATTCGCGGATCTTTTAAACACCATAGTTTGGGATATGATCAACGGCGAATGGGAGATTGGGAAATACAACAATTTCTCCGACAAGATTCTCAACGATAAGTTGACGACTCTGTAATAGCGATTCCTTAGAATCAAAAGCAGACGCATTCGGGATTAACTGATTTCAGTTTTTCCCGGATGCGTCTTTGCAATTATTAGTTGCACGCCACTGCGCCGAATCTCCGTTACGTGTTCCCGGCTTAATCTTGAATCGGAAATCACGACATCAAATTCATGTATCGGCATCATTGAGTACAAGGCCCGTTTACTAAATTTCGTATGGTCGGCGATTAATACCCGTTTCTTCGCACACTGGAACATAGCTCGCTTAACTTGAATCAACTCCGGCTGCTGGTGGAAGCACACCCCGTTGCTGACGGCCGGAGTAGACATAAAGTACGTATCGGCGCTCAGCTGATTCAAAGCCGAAAGCGCTAAATTTCCTTTGTAGGCATCGCACAATTGGTAGTACTCTCCACCCGTGGAAATAAGCGAAATGCCTCTTTTGCCATAAAGCATATCGAGCACACGCCCAAAGTTAGTAATAACCGTCAACGGTTCTTTCTGCGGCAATAATTCCGCTAGATTCAAGCCAGTTGTGGAATCATCTAGCACGATCGCTTCTCCGGGCTCGATTAAATCAAATGCCAATTTAGCGATCGCGCGTTTTTCTGCCGACTGCTGGCGCAAACGATAATCAGTTGATGCTTCGAATAGACTCGAAGCGACTGCCGTCACTACTCCACGAGATTTCCGCAGCACACCCCGGGCTTCTAAGGCGTCTAAATCGCGATGAACAGTCATGCGTGATACATCTAATTCATCCACCAGTGTATCTATGCGCACAGATCCAATTTCTAGGACGCGTTCGGTAATGGCATCCCGCCGCAAATCCTGTTTTGAGGGCGGAGCGGAGAGCTTAGCTTCAATCTTATCGTCCATTAGAACAAGGCCACCTTTTCTGGACGAGGAAAAATCTCATCTAAAGCCGCTAAATCATCTGCACTCAGTTCCAGTTCAACGGCTTGCGCATTGGCACGTATCTGCTCCGGGCGCGTAGCACCGGCAATGATAGACGCCACGGGAGCTTGCGCAGCCAACCAAGCGATTGCCACATCCGCCTGTTGCATATTACGTTCGGCACAAAACTCTTGGTATCTGCGCAAATCTTCCATATTAACGGCCGCTAGTTTCGGATCTCCCGGCTGCAAGCGAGCATCTTTCGGCACTCCCTGTGTATATTTACCGGTCAAGATACCGGCTGCCAGCGGATAATAAGGCACCAAGCCTAAACCGAAATGCGCTGCTGCCGGCACAATTTCCTGCTCAGCTCGGCGATCGAGAAGATTATAGTGATTTTGGGTAGCTACGAAACGCCCCGGGCGAGAATGATGCCAGGCGTCCGCCAATTGCCAGCCCGTAGTATTAGATACTCCGTAGTAACGAATTTTTCCTTGATCCACCAAAGTATCCAGCGCATCTATCGTCTCCGCAATTGGGGTCAGCGGATCTGGAGAATGGTAGTAATAAAGATCAATCCAATCCGTGCCGAGCCGCTGCAAAGATGCTTCGCATTGCTTCATAATATAACGGCGCGATCCCCGCGCTAATTCTTTCGGTTCACCGCCGAGCGGCAATCCAAATTTCGTTGCAATCACGGCGCTGTCTCGGCGATTACCTAGTGCTTCGCCCAACAGCCTCTCCGATAGCCCGGGTTCGTAACCGTAAACGTTAGCTGTATCAAAATACGTCACACCCGCGCTCAGAGCAGCATCCACGACTTCTTTTGCACCCGCAATATCTTCCGAAGCGGAACCTTTGCGCCCTAAATTATTTGCGCCGTATCCCAAGACCGAAACGCTAAGACCAGAATCACCTAACCGCCTATACTTCATAACATCTATATTAGGCGAGTTGGGCACTACAAACCAGATAAAAGCAACTTCTATAACATTTTGCGGGTCTTCCCCAGGTAGAGGAAGACCCGCAAAGCGATTTTATTTAGTTATATTTAACTACCTAGTTGTTACGGCGGCGCTTATATATTCCGCCAACTCCGCAGAGGGCAAGAACTCCTGCTATTAATATGAGTGCAGCAGTATTACTACCCGTATTCGGTAACTTTTGTGCTGCAGGCTTAGGCGTAGGCGCAGGCTGAGATGGAGCAGAATTCATAGTGTAGCTCCAGTACCCAATAAAGTTTAGGTCCTTTCCATCGACGGTGGCCTCCGTAGGAGTCCAACCTTCAAAATTCCAAGTACCTTGGTCTTCCTTAACACTGGTTTGTGCTAATTCTGGAGCCGAAACCTTATCGCCAGGGCGCAGCATCGTAACGGCTGCAGGGGTAAGTTTAAGAATATCCTCCGGTAACTGGCGATTGGAATCACGGCTGGCGAAAGTAAACTTGGCATCATTGGTGGCAACCATAGTTAATGTGACCGGATCAGCGGTGTCCTTAAATTGCAATGGCATACCAGCGTAGAAATAATCCATTGTCATCGTGCCACTTACCGTAGGATTCACCATCTCAAAGGTTTTACCAGCCACAAATTTAGATTGCGGTACGTAAAGAGCATTCTTAGGGGTAGTGAGGACGAGCTTGGCAGGCTGATACTCGCTCTTATTAAGATCTCCTCCCGTCACCTTCGCGCCATCTGCGTGTTGCAATTTAAAATGCGCAGTAAACGTCCCGGTGCCTGCATCGTATGCGGCGGTCTCGCATCGCATAATATCGCCGAATTTAGAGGGAGCATTCTGCTTTTCCATTTCAGCCTGCACAGTCGCACAGCTGACGAAATCGGGGTTTGCAGATACGACCGTTGGGTCGACAGTGAAAGAAATATCCCACTCACCACTGAAAGTTTTTGCCGCGTAGCGTTCTTTATCGAAGCCGTTTCTAAACATCCACCCCAGCTTAAAGAGATTGTAGCTATTCCAAACACCTTTCATGTCGAGGGTACCTCGATAGGCAATCTGATAGGCATCAGTGGCGGTATTACCCTTCGAAGAATCGTAGAGGAACTCATTATCGCTGGTGATTTGCCCCGCATTATCTACTGCATAGGCATCGCTATCTACAGTAATCGGCACATTTGTGGGGGCTGCAGAGGCGGGCGCAGCATTAACTCCACTTAATCCCATGATAAGAAGAACAGCTAGTAAAAAGACGGAAAAACGGGAAAGAAGTGTACCCGTCCGTGGTAAGCGTGGAATCATGAAGCCCCCATTTATAGAAATTTAAAACACTCTCGTTCAAGATATCTTAGAAAACCCTTTATTTCTACAAATTTCTACAATGCGATTTTCGGATACGGAAAATTCAGTATCTCGAAATAGTATTTAAAAACCTTTTCCGAGGTAGAATGCATCGAAAATACAATATATGAATTTAAGTACTAAATACACAAAAGTAGATTTATGAAATCTTATATAAAGTGGAGGCAAAGACGCCGGATTTGATAAGCGCTGTGTAGCGTCAATGATAGCAATCAGTGCTTTAGGCGTTGGACGGTGCCAATCGCCGCCGCATAGCAGATTCGAAGTGGTCAGCCTCTAGCCCGGCAACAAGATGCCAAACTCCAGGCGAGACCTCTATCGCAGCAGGCAAACCAGCCTTGAGCAAAGCCTCCACATCGACCTTCGAGGAATCTGCGACAGCGACCCGCAGCCGTGTTTCAGCTAACAGCTCAACATTTTCGATATTATCCTCGCCGCCGAGCGCCTCAATCCACTGTTTCGCCTGGTTGGTCTCTACGTCCGTGACGACGACAACCTCTGGCTCGCTCTGGACGGCATCCAAGTCTTTACCGGCCTTAGCTGCTTGACGCTGCTCAGGAGTGCGGTAATCGGTAATGAGAATAGCCAAGAAGGAGGTGATAAACGCTAAGACGATAGCCACCACGTAAATCCACATTGGCTTGAATACTGGGATCGTCAAAATCGAAGTGAAAACAAAGGCATTCGTTTGCAGACCGGCGGTGCCAGTAATCATGGACAACACGCCGATAGTAATGCCGCCAGCCAAACAGCCGGCAATCATTCTCGGATAAATCCGCTTGTAGCGCAGGTGAATACCGTAGAGAGACGGCTCAGAGATACCGCCTAGCAAACCAGCCGCTAAAGCACCGGTTGCCGTTTGCCGCATGGTTTCTTCTTTATCTCTAATCGCTATTACCATCACCCCGGCAGTAGCACCAAAACAGGCAAAGTTCCATGCGCCCATCGGTCCTTGAATAAAGTCGTAACCCAAGGTCTGAATATTGGCAAGCATTAAAGCATTTAACGGCCAATGCAAACCGAGAGGCACCAAGAACGGATACAGCAACGGAATCAAAATGGCGAATACCA
>NZ_CAMXYE010000091.1 GCF_947253055.1 uncultured Arcanobacterium sp.
AGATTAGAATAACGGTCTCGTGGGCTCGGAGATGTGTATAAGAGACAGGTAGCAGTGCCCGCAGATTGATTCAAAACATCTAAATAATCATGGAAAAATGAACGCCGCTTAAAGATAGGGCACCGGTATTCAGCTATTAACTTTTTCGGAGCAAATAAAATTGGCTGATAGGTGTACCCTTCTAGTTCCTCAGTATTGACGTATATATCAGATTTGAAACCTAAATCTTCAAAACGTTTTTTAAAGGATGCCTCGTGATACCCTATCGATTTTTCATAACTAGTGATTTCCGGCATCTCGTCCCAATAATTTTGGAACTCGCTACTCTCCACCAGAGAACGACGATAAGCCATAAAGTGCGATTGAATATGCCGCGGTATATATCCGTATTCCATAGTGCCAAAAGGATCATCTGGATATTTATGGAACCAGGTTATGCCCCAAAAATCTATATCACGGCGCTCCATTTCACTATACATTTCCGAAAAAGGATAAACCGGGCCCATAATAGTGTGATTGAATAATACAATCTCATCAAATTTAACGAGATTATCCCAGCCATAACGCGCAAGTGCAGTCTTGTATGCCCAAACATCCAAACCTTTATTCTCGCGCACGATAATTTTGTCTGTAAAAGCACTAAACTTCGCAAAGCCTGCGCCATTCAAAAACCCATTTACGACTATGCATAATTCAGAAAGATTTTTAACCATATCTTTCAAAAGAACTTCTACATATTCGTCGACTACTCCATCGGAATCATAAAAGAAAAAAATACCAAGACGCTTCATAAATGAACCCTTAATTACCGCGAGTTTCTTTAAAACTAGCTACGCCAATTCACTCATTATTGCATTTATCTTACTGTTATCTCCCCACACTCCCGGCGAGTCATAAGGACGATCAGGAAATGCGCCATATTCTAACTTAATATCTAAACCGTTATCTGCTATATAAGATTCAACCCGATCTGCTAAAGTGCGCGGAGTGCCGCTGCAAGCATTAATTACACCAACTATTTTATCTTGGCATACAGTTCCAGCAATTTGCCGAGCTAATTCGTCTACCGAAATAAAATCATATTTATTCATGCCGCTCGTAAAGGGGAAAGTCTTTTTTCCATCTTCAGCAGCCTGCAATATTTTAGAAAAAATTGATGCGCCAAATTTATCGTCACCCACAATATAGTAAGCACGAATCCACTGTAAAATTGCATCATTTTCTTTTGCATACATCTGCGCTATAGATCGCAAGGCATTTTTCGAAATACCATATAAGGAACCTGGGAAACACGGGCTATCTTCGGTAATAGCTCCTTCCCAGTACCCAACCTCATGCATAGTGCCCATAACAGCTAACTGCTTTAAGCCTCCTTCATACAAATCTTTAATGAATTTTGTATGTTTCGGTAAATCATCTATATGGGCAGGAGAATTATGCTTAAATCCATCTCTCCATGCCAAATGTAAAACCACATCCGGTTTACCCAATTTCTCATAAATATCTTTGTCGCCGGAAAAAATATCTACCGAGACGCGCTCAGCTCTTTCATCAACTCCATCAAAACGAAAATCCAAAGCCTTCACTTGGACGCCTAAATCTAATAGAGCTTTCACCACATGCCTGCCCATATAGCCGCATGCTCCCGTTACCAGAATAGTTTTCTTCATGGGATAACCGTATCATTATCGGGTTCTGATTTATTTTATATAAGCCCCGATTAAGCCTATTTATGAAAACTGACTTAACCGCCCTGTTTTTAGTTCCTCTATTGGGAAATAGATTTAAGCAGCAATAATTTGTTCTTCCTTAACCCAGGCATCAGCTAAAAACAGCCGAATAAACTCCGCCTGCAAAGTAGAGCCAGCGAGCAATCGAAAAACTAATTTTTTTGAACTCGGATTTGGTAAAAATGCCTGAAAAGCCATGGGGTGATGCAGCTGCACCCGCACTGATTTCACTCTGTCTAAGGGGGCCGCGATAGAAAATTTTCTATTTAAGTACCGCCAAATTCGAATTGGTAAAGCCGCCGCATTGTAGCGGCTATCCCCATAGTATTGACTGGAGGCCGTCGCCCGCTGTGGAGCAGTGTTTTCAATTTGCTGCACCGGCTGGCTTCCCTCTCCCTCCACAGTGCCAGCAGCACTTTCAGCACCTACCTGCTCATAAAACTCCGATACATACTTGCGATACCAATCCCGATTTAGATCATTGAAGCAGTAAGCTCCCTGCTCCCAAGCACGCACTACTTCTATATCGAGCATAGGAAGTGCAAAATCTAAATCGAAATATTCATAGGCGCGCATCGAGTTATTTATGTATTTAGCTTGCCGCTCTCGCACATTAAACCATTCCAGCCAAGATTGCATATCTTGATTTTCCAGGCGAAAATCTATTTCTGCGGCAAATTCTTCCATAGGCTCCGCGAGCGCCGCCCGCAGCGCCGCCGATGGCTTTTTAGAAGTATTAGCGTAGTGCCGTATTATTATTTGCGTAAGTTCAGCGAGGGAATAGCTGGGCTGAGAAGTAGCCGGAGTCCAGCTGTAGAGATTACCCACAATAGTATGCCCGGGTAGCACTATATCTCCGGAGTGGAGAATACCTTTTTGGCGTAATTCGCGCAGCGCATACCAATCCTGATAATGAGGTAAAGCAGCACCGCTCCAGGCGGCGCGCAAAAATTCTGCGCCCTCTGCCTGCCAGACTCGATGCAGCTCAAGCGGGTCTATTTCTACTCCATACCAAGGAAATCCAGCTTGCGCAGCAATTTGCTGCGATATTTTCATTTCTTGGCTACCTGCCACTCCGTAGGTAAAAGTGAGTACCCGCTGCGCCTTAGATTCCTTCAAGAGTGCTACGAGCAAGCGGGAGTCTATCCCGCCGGAAAGTGGCACCACTAATTGCTGATTTTCTTGCCGAGCTATTACATTCTGCATAGCTCTGCTAAGAGCAGTATGAAAAAGCCTAATAAATTCTTTTTCCTCCGTAATTCGCTGCGGTGCATATTGGAAACGGTGGTATAGGTGTAGCTGCGGAGTAGGGTCACCCGGAATGAGCTCCACAATGCTAGCTGCGGGAAGCTGATAGACACCCGCAATTAAGGTTTCTTTTCCTACGGTGAACCCAAAACTCCGAAATTGCTCGGCAGCAGATTTATTTAATTTCCACTCCGGAAGCTGATCGCGCAGCACCTCCGGGGAGTCACTTACTAGCCAAGCCCCGTCTAGATAAGTAAAAAGGAGCGGGATAGAGCGGGCAAAATCAGAAATGAGAAAAATCTGCCCGGCATCTCCTTTGCGCACTGCTGCAAATTGCCCCGCCTGCGCCGCAGCCCAATTTTGCAGTTCGGGAAGCGCGGCAGGTAACTCTTCTGCAGCGGCGCTAGCCGGTGCGCGGCGTACAAAAGATTTTCCACCCTGTTCTAGCCAATCTTTTGTAAACACTAAATTTTTTTGCATTCTATTCTTCACTCTTATCTATGCTTTCGTTACCCTTATCTATGCTTTCAAGCGCTAGTTATGCTATTTCACCTATTACACATCATTTACCCGTTTCCTACCCGTTATTTTACTAATTGCCTTTCTGCAGAAGAAACAGAAACTGCGAAATCATGAAAGAATGGCAGCTATGGAGCAGAAAAAAATTGCCATAGTCTCACGCATATATTCTCCAGAGCCGGCGGCAGCTAGCTTTCGGCTATCTGCCTTAGCTGCCACTCTCGAAAAGGCAGGGAATAAAGTGCAGGTGTTGACGGTGCGCCCACCCAAGGCGCTGGTGAAAAGCTCCGTCTCCCCGAATAGGCAAAATAAAGAAACTGGGCAAAATAAAACTAATATCCAAATTTCTCGCTTTCCGGTGCTCCGCGATAAAGAAGGTTACGTAAAAGGCTATCTGCAATATTTAAGTTTCGATATTCCCACCTTTTTTCGCGTGCTCTTTTCGCGAGCTGATGTTTTTATAGTGGAGCCTCCTCCTACCACCGGCTTTTTTGTGCGCATCGCCTGCACTCTCCGCCGTAAGCCTTATATTTATTACGCAGCTGATATCTGGTCAGACGCGACGGAAGCGATGGACACTCCCGGCATTGTTACCCGAATTTTACGCAGCGTAGAGAGCTTCGCTCTGCGCGGTGCCAAGCGCGTAATTGCCGTATCTCCGGGAGTGGCAGAACGAGTGGTGGCTTTAGGGGGAAACCCCACGGTAGTGCGCAATGGAATAGATACCGAAATTTTTTCTCCCACTGGCCCGCTCCCCCACCCAGAAAAATTGCAGAAATTAGGGATATCGCCAAATTACGCCGTCTATGCGGGCACAATGTCTCCCTGGCAAGGTGCAGATATCTTTATTCGGGCTCTTAGCCAGAGCCCACTGCGCGATACCGATTTAGATCTAGTATTTATGGGGCGCGGTGACGATCTACCGCATCTACAAAAACTCGCCCAGGAGATTGCCCCCGGGCGCGTGCATTTCCTGGATTCGCAACCCCCCGAAATATCTGCCCAATGGCAGCGCGGAGCAGTCGCCGGTCTAGTATCTATCGCTCCTGAATGCGGCTACGATTTTGCCTACCCCACCAAATTTTTAGCTTCTTTAAGCTGCGGCACGCCCGTGTGTTATGCAGGAGCCGGGCCAGCCGGAACCGAAATCT
>NZ_CAMXYE010000092.1 GCF_947253055.1 uncultured Arcanobacterium sp.
CGGGAGACACTCACGGAGTCTTTTCAACAATGCAAAAAAATCGCGAAAGATTGGGAAACTCATTGCTGTACTCCTAACTGTGCGGCAATTAGCTCTGCCCAAGCATTATTACCCTTTGCCAATAGCCTTGGCTCACCGGCGCAAAGCACTTGCCCGCTCCCCATCACCACTACTTGATCTGCTTGTGCAGCAGTATCAATGCGATGAGTGACGAAAATTAAGGTTAAATCTGGGTAAGCTTGGCGAATATTGCTTAAAACTAAAGTCTCGGTTTGGGTATCGAGTGCGGAAGTAGATTCATCGAGTACCAGCAGCGGGCACTGGCGAATCAGTGCCCGCGCGATTGCTAACCGCTGCTTTTGTCCTCCCGATAGATTGCGTGCATTTTCCGTGATATTTAAATCCAGCACGCTATCTTCCGCTAAAGTGGCAGAATTTTCCCGATGGAGATTCGTAGCGCAGGTCAAAGTCAGTACTTTCATCATGTCCGCCGCATCGGCGTGTGGATTAGCTTCTGCGAGAATCGATCTGACGGTGCCGGGGAAAATTATGGGGTCTTGCGGCACGAGAGTCACAGTCTGAGCAATATCTAAATTTGCAGCTAAAATACCTCCAATCATGACTGTGCCGCTGCTGGGGCGATCAAAACCCATGAGCAAACCCAAAGCGGTGGATTTTCCAGAACCAGATAGACCGACTAGAGCGGTAGTTTTCCCAGCAAAAGCTGCAAAATTGACCTCTTTAAGGGCTGGCTCAGTAGCTCCGAGATAAGTGTAACTGGCGTTAATGAAAGCTACGGTGCTACTTTGCGGAAGATCTTCTATCTGACTGCGCTGCACCGCTGTGGGCGGCACCGCTGATTCTCCTGCGCGCGCAGGATCAGTCATTTTAGCCAATACAGCCGCAGACTCTGCCCCCGCAGGAGCGCAAGCCGTCCGTTCAAAAAGTGCGCTCATCGCCGGGAGCGCCGAGATTCCGAAGAATGCTTCATGCCAGCAGGAAGAAAGCGCCGTAAAAGGGCGAAACAGTTCAATAGATAGCAGCGTAATCAGGAATAGTGAATACAGCGGCATAGAACCGGCTCGAATTAAGGCGAATGCTACCACCAAGCCCAGAGCCGGCCCGAGCACTTTCATCATTCCTGATAGGCCCGTTTCCCCTAGAGAGAGGCGAAGCTGCCCCATAGTTGAAGAAAGAAGTTGGCGAGATTGCCGCTCCAATTTCTGGCCGTGATTTTGTGCTGCTCCGAATGATTTGAGAGTAGACATCCCCATCATTGCATCCACGAAATCGGCATTGAGATTCTCATAAGCAATCCAATGCGAGCGCCCCCGGCTCGCCAGCGCTTTATCCCAGAGGCGCGGAATTGCAATAATTGCCACCCCACATACCAGTAAGATTCCAGCTATTAGGGGGCTGATAGTGGCAATGACGAAGGTCAAAACTACCGCCGTCACTACCGTGACAGCTAGCTGGGTGAAATACTTTATAAAATAAGGCTCTATTGCTTCGACTCCATCGCTGAGCACTGATTGGATTTGCCCGGAACGCCCTAAACCGGCGCGCATCGGCCCACGGGCTTCTAATTCAGCTAGCAGTGCCTGCCGCAACTTACTTTTCACCACTAAGCCAGCTCGATTTTGTAAGAGCTGGCCGCAAACTTCGAATAAAGGGCGGACTAAAAGCAGTACGACGATGGCTGCAATTAAGCCCACCATTTTAGGCATATAGCGAGCACCGAGTAATTCCGTAAAAAGCAATGCATTGCATATCGCTGCAGCGATGTATAACGCCGAGACGATGAGCCCCACCAAAATAGCTGGAACTAGCAACCATATCGACAATCCTGCAGCTCGCATCACTAATCTCTGCTTGGTGAGCATAACTTTCTACCTTTTCTCTGCGCCTATTCTCAATTCAATACCTAATTTTCATTGACTAATATACATTATATTACGTAAGGTTAGGCTTGCCTAATAAATTTTCTCGGTTATTAGCTGCGGCCCTCGTCCGCACTTTTACGTTTTACAAGGAGATGTGATGGGCCAGATGTCCAATTCCCGGCACGCACGAAGTATTTGCTACCTAAGTGAAAAAGGGAAATTAGGAGAAATATCTGCACCATGCTGACCACTTCACGGCAACGTTTTCTATTAGAAATTACCCTGTTCCTGCTCCTGATTTGTGCTCTCATAGCAGGAATTATTGTGGGAGCTACCGATATTCCCCTCTCAGCAGCCTTAAAAGGAATCCAAGCCACCCTTACTAACGACATCGCTGATAGCGTCGATTTGAAAATTATTAGCCAAGTGCGTTTCCCCCGCGCGGTATTAGGAGCGGTTATCGGCGCCGGATTAGGAATATGCGGATTAATTACCCAGTCGCTTCTACGCAATCCCCTCGGAGATCCCTATATTCTCGGTATTTCTTCAGGCGCTTCCGCCGGCGCCGCTACTGTAATCGTTTTAGGGACGGCAAATACCTTTCTCTCTGCATTGGGAATCACGCTCGGCGCTTTTTTGGGTGCACTGAGCGCCATCACTTTAGTGACTATTCTTGCTTCGGCAGGTGGCAGAATCACCCCCGCGCGGATAATCTTTGCCGGCATGGCCGTGACCTACCTCTTTTCGGCGCTGACCAGCCTGATAACCTTGATGGCGAAAAACGCCGCCGGCACCAAATCGGTATTATTTTGGACACTTGGATCACTATCTAATGCCACCTGGCACGACGTCGCTTTAGCTACCAGCACCGTCCTCTGCGCTTTCTTATGCTTCTTAGTCTGGGGAAGGCGCGTAGATATTCTCAATCTGGGCGACGATGCAGCAATCTCGCTGGGCACTAGTCCGCGCCTCTATCGAAATCTTCTCTTCCTCGTCGTGGCTTTTACCGTAGCCATCTTGGTATCTCTATCTGGAGCAATCGGATTCGTAGGGCTAGTCGTCCCCCATATAGCTAAACAACTTGTCGGTGCCACTACTCGCGCCGCACTGCCGGTGGCTGCTCTGTGCGGAGCATTGCTAATTGTGGTTGCCGATACCTGCACGCGCGTAGTAATTAGACCCGCCGAACTGCCGATTGGAATTCTGACCGCACTGGTCGGGACCCCAATGCTGATGAGCTTAATCAAGAAATATTCCAAATAAGAAAGGAAAATCAGAAAATGAAAAATAAGATACTCACTAGTGCCATAGGTTTTACTCTTGCCGCCAGCGTGCTCTGCGGCTGTTCCGGTACCAATAACGCTGATAATAACGAAGCAGACGGAGCTATTACCGTTAAAAACTGCGGCGTAGAAACAACTTTCCAGAAGCATCCCCAGAAAATCGTCTCGATGGGCGTGACTGGTTTAGCTTATCTGTTTGCTGCCGGAGCAGAAGATTCCATTATTGCCCGCACCAACGAATGGGGAGAAGCAGCACCTGCTTGGATTGGAAAAAAGGCAGACGGTATTCAGCTACTCTCTGATTCAATCTCGATGGAAGCACTTATGAAACTGCAGCCCGATTTGGCCTATGGCGGTGGATTTAGCTCTGAAAGCACCCATCCGACCACAGTAGCTGAAAAAGGAATTCCGGCAGTAGTAGATGCCGCTGAGTGCGCCTATTTCTATCCCGAACAGCCGGATAACGAATCTTTTGACACGATTTTGAATGAAGTGACCCAACTGGGGAAGATTGCCGGCACTTCGAAGAAAGCCGATGCGAACGTTGCGGAACTAAAATCTCAGCTAGATCAAGTAAGTAAAGAGAAAATTGGTAAAGGGCGCAAAGTGGCCTACGCCTATTACTACGGAGATGACGCCGAACTGTTTAGCTACGGCAATAAGGGAGTAATGGGAGAAATCAATAAAACTCTCGATCTCGTCACCGCTATCGACCCGAATTACCACCCACATCAAGGGCCTATTGCTCCGGAAGCCTTCGTCAAGTCTGATCCAGATGTGATAATTGTGCTCACCGGCATGGGCGGAGCTACCAAAGAAAGCACCCTAGAGCGGCTGGCCAAGATTCCGGGCTACAAAGATATGAAAGCAGTCAAGAACAACCACATTATCTATGCGGAATCAGCTGTAGCTTATGCTTCACCGACCGCAATTTACGGCACCTTTGAGCTCGCTAAGCAGCTGAAAGAATTAGGGAAATAACTCATGCATGATTCTCCCCTCCAGATAGAAAATGCTGGGGTTCGTTTTGAAAATACCCAAGTCCTTGCGAATATCACTTTTGCGGTACCTCCAGGGCAAATTTTAGGTATTGCCGGGCCGAACGGCTCGGGAAAAACGACCCTTATGCGAGCTATGTTTGCAGCTCAACCTCTATCGGAGGGGAGAATCATCCTCAATGGCCAGGAATTGAAAAAACTGCGCCCCGGGCAAGTAGCTAGACGCCTTGCCGTCGTCTCCCAATTTGAACACGATATGGATAGAGCGCGCGTATTCGACATCGTCTTGCTCGGCCGCGCACCGCATCGGAAAGACGTCCAAGGCTATTCAGCGGCAGATCGGAAAATTGCGGAAGAAGCTCTCGCCGCAGTCGGTATGGACTATGCCCAAAATCGCTATATAGATACTCTCTCCGGAGGAGA
>NZ_CAMXYE010000093.1 GCF_947253055.1 uncultured Arcanobacterium sp.
CGCTCGATAATTTTGATGTAAACGATCGGCGGTAGCGGAAAAAAGCAAATCTGGGCGGTGTTCTAGCGCGTGCACCAAGAGTGCGGCGCGCGAGAGATTAAAAACGGCGTCTGGGTGCGGCACTTTTTCCGGCAAAGCCGTGCGCGCGGCCGCCGTAGAAAGTACCTCCTGCGGCACCAATAAAGTGGTGTGAATTTTTTCCGAGACGGGTAGCTGCAGCGTATTTATCTCTTTTCCTTCTACCCAAGAAAGAGTCGCCCCTCCGTAAATACAGGGAGCGGCATTATCTGGATGCCCTTCATAAGAGGTAGCCAATTCCAAAACCGTCTTATCATCTAGTACCTCTGGCTGGTCTATTATGCCACGTACCAGCATGATTCCGGCTACTACCGCCGCTGCAGAAGAGCCGAGGCCTCTTCCATGCGGAATATGATTTCGGCAAATCAAATCTAAACCGGCGCGAGGCAATCCCAATTTATCCAATACATCGTTAATTACCGTGATGATTAGATGCGATTCATCTCGCGGTACCGTATCTTTCCCTTCCCCTAGTACCGTGACTCGCGTCGGGCCAGTAGTGAGAGAGACGAAAACTTCATCCCACAAATCATGCGCCATTCCGAGACAGTCGAAACCCGGACCAAGATTTCCTGAAGTAGCAGGTACTCGCACCCGTGCATTTTCTTTTACAATCCGCATTTTCGCTCTTCTCTACTTTCGGTTCACTTCCGATTGAAATTTCGGTTCACTTCCGATTAGAAAAAATTTTCTCCCCTACAGCTGCAATTCCTGGCGTACTGCAGCAGTATTCGGCGGAAGCGGATCTTGGGTAAATTCTCGACCTTGCAGAGCTGTGGCCGTGTCTTTTAAACCATTTCCCGTGACGGTGCAGACAATTTGCGCCCCCGCCGGTACTTCATTCTCATTTGCCGCCGCCAATAAACCAGCCACTGAAGCAGCTGAAGCTGGCTCTACGAATATGCCAGTTTCGGCCGCTAAAAGTGCCTGTGCCTGCAAGATTGCACTATCTTTCACTCTTCTTATCCAACCGTGCGAATCTTGCTTAGCGGCTTCGGCGTAATCCCAAGAAGCCGGATTACCAATTCGAATCGCCGTGGCCAGAGTTTCCGGTTTCTCCACGGGATGCCCCAGCACCAGCGGAGCAGCTCCCCAAGCTTGTACTCCCCACATCTGCGGCACTTTTTTCGCTACCGGGGGAAGACGCCGCGCGGTATCATCCAGAGATGCAGCAGTAGTTTTCCCTGCATACTCCATATACCCCATCCAATAAGCGGTTATATTTCCTGCATTCCCTACCGGCAATACGTGAATATCCGGCGCATCTCCTAAAGCATCTACAATCTCAAAAGCAGCAGTTTTTTGCCCCTGCAAGCGATAGGGATTAATGGAATTAACTAAAGCCACTGGATATTTAGCCGTCAGCTCCCGCACAATACGCAGGCAGTCATCGAAATTGCCGTCAATAGCAATCAGCTTTGCCCCGTGCACAATCGCTTGTGCCAGCTTTCCCGCCGCAATTTTTCCAGCCGGTAAAATTACTGCGCATTCCAAACCAGCCGCCGCCGCATAAGCCGCAGCCGAAGCAGAGGTATTGCCAGTAGAGGCACAAGCCACTACTTTCGTATCGCTTTGGCAGACATGGCTAATAGCTGCCGTCATACCGCGGTCTTTAAAAGATCCAGTCGGATTTGCTCCCTCTACTTTTATGTAGACTTCGCCTCCAACCTTTGCACTCAAAGAACGGGAATAAATGAGCGGAGTGCCCCCTTCTTGCAGGGTAACCACCGGATCGGAATCCGAAAAAGGCATCCGCTCTAAATACTCGTAAATAACCCCTTGCCACTGATGTGCCATTATTTATCCTCCACCTGCAACACTTTTGCTGGCGCGCCCGCAGCTAATTTATTCAACTCAGTTACCGCAGCATCAATATCCGCCCGCCGCGCCATATGCGTAATAAAGATAATCTCTACCGGCTGCTTCTGCACCTGCGCAACATTATCCTTATCGCTTTGCGGCTGACCTTCCTGGCTCACAGTAGAAAGGGAGACGTTGTGCTGCGCAAATATACTCGCCATCTCTGCCAATACTCCCGGCCTATCTGCCACTTGCAACTTGATATAATAACGCGAATGGAAATCACCTTTAGCGAGTATCGGATGAGAACCGTAAACTATTTCCCGCGGAGCTTGCCCTCCATATACTCGCTTTCCAGCTGCCGCCACCAAATCTGAAAGCACCGCAGAAGCAGTAGGCGCTCCGCCGGCGCCGCGGCCATAGAACATCAAACGATCGGCAGATTCTGCCTCAATCATCACCGCATTAAAAGAATCGCTCACTGCGGCCAGCGGATTTTCTTTCGGCACCAGCGTAGGAGCTACGCTAGCTTCAATTCCGCCTTGCCCCTGCGCGTCTGTACGAATTCGCGCCGCCGCAATTAGCTTAATTACGTAGCCGGCTTTTTCGGCCGCTTTAATATCTTCCGCCGTCACATCCCGAATACCACTTATTTCCACATCATCTAACCGCACCCGGGTATGGAAAGCTAGAGAAGCCAGAATAGCGATTTTCGCGCCCGCATCTAAGCCATCGATATCGGCACTCGGATCTGCTTCCGCAAAACCTAACTCCTGTGCACGCGCAAGCGCTTGGGAAAACTCTGCTCCCGTGGTGTGCATCTGATCGAGAATAAAATTGGTAGTACCGTTCATAATTCCCAGTACTTGCTGGACTCGATCACCCGCCAAGGATTCTCTTAAGCCATAGACTACCGGCACTGCTCCGGCCACCGCCGCTTCGTAGTAAAGATCTACATCTTTAGCAGCAGCTAATTCATAAAGTTCCGGTCCGTGAGTAGCCAAAAGTGCTTTATTGCCCGTGACTACCGAAGCTCCATTCTCTAAAGCGGCCCGTACATAGGCATGCGGCGGATCAATTCCACCAATAAGCTCGATTACGATATCTGCTTTTTTTATCAGCTCCAAGGCATCAGTGGTAAATAACGCCGGATCGACCGGTAAATGGCGCTCTTTTTGTAAATCATTTACTAAAATTCCCACTAATTCGAGGCGAGCTCCTGCGCGCGCCGCGAGAATATCTGCCTGTTCACTAAGCAGCCGCGCTACTGCGCTTCCCACTGTGCCGCAACCCAACAGAGCTACTTTTACGCTTTTTTCCACTACTTTCCTCGCTATTCTTTTCCCAACTCTTCTCAGTTTACCCTAGGTCAAGAGCTAATAAATCTGCTACCGTTTCCCGGCGAATAAGCATTTCTGCTTCTCCGTTCCTCACCCCTACCACTCCCGGGCGGGGAATCATATTGTAATTAGACGCCATTGCTCTTCCATAAGCGCCCGTCACCGGTACCGCTAATAAATCTCCTGCTTTAATATCCACAGGTAAAGCCACATCATGCACCACAATATCACCGGATTCACAATGTTTACCCACTACGCGGGCGCGCTCTAAGGGAGCGAGCGAACTGCGAGATACAAGTGCCGCTGTGTAGTCGGCTGCATAGAGAGCTGGGCGAATATTATCCGACATCCCTCCGTCGACGGAGATATAGCGCCTAATCCCTTCGGCTAGTTCCACCTCTTTGACCGTGCCCACCGTATAGAGAGTGCATACAGCTGGAGCAATAATCGAACGACCCGGCTCAATAGATACGCGCGGAGCCGGCAATCCGGCTTCCGCAATATGAGCACTTACTTCTGCAGCTAAGGCGCAGGTAAATTCTTCTGGAGTAGGCGGAATACTATCCAATTCGGTGTAGCGCACCCCGTAGCCGCCTCCGAAATCAATCTCAGATATTTCCGCTCCCTGCTCCATCGCCCAAGCTCTTTCCGCCAAGAGAATGCGAGCTGCCGCCCGGAAACCATCTAACTGTAAAATCTGCGATCCAATATGCGAATGTAAACCCTGTAAGCGGACATAAGGTAACTCTAGAGCGTGTTTTATAGCTAGATGGCTGGCTCCACTCGGAATTGAAATACCGAATTTTTGATCTTCGTGCGCAGTAGCGATAAATTCATGCCCGCCGGCGTGCACTCCCGAAGTGAGGCGCAAGTATATGGGAGCTATTTTTTTCTGCGCAGCAGCCAGCTCATTTACTAGCTCCAATTCCGCTATTGAATCAACCACGATATGAGCGAGGTTATTCTCCAAGGCGGCAGTAATTTCCGCGCGGGATTTATTATTGCCATGCAAAGCACAGCGCTCTCCCGGCACTCCACCCGCCAAAGCAGTCTGTAATTCTCCCGCCGAAGTGGCGTCAATATAGAGCCCGTCTTCCCACATCCACCGCGCAAAAGCCTTCGAAAGAAAAGCCTTTCCGGCATAATAGACATCTCCACCCGCCAAATCAGCAAAAGCACTATCGAGAGCTTCTTTCCAGCGCCGCGCGCGGGCCCGCGCATCTGCGATATCGAGGATATACAGCGGAGTACCAAAACGAG
>NZ_CAMXYE010000094.1 GCF_947253055.1 uncultured Arcanobacterium sp.
GCTTCCTGCAGCATTTTTCCGATTTTGCCGGCAGTACCTTTACCTGGATTTTAGATAATGTGGGCTGGGCTTTTATTCTTTTCTCCACCGTTTTCGTAATTTTTATTTTCACGGTGGCCTTTAGCAAATTTGGTTCCATTCGCCTCGGAGCAGCCGATGAACAGCCAGAATTCACCACTAAATCTTGGATAGCGATGATGTTTGCGGCTGGCATGGGAATCGGAATGATGTTTTTCGGAGCCGCCGAACCTCTGGCTTTTTATAGAGACGGCGTACCCATGCATGGCGCCAAAGAAGTCGGTACGGCGATGGCGCAAACTATCTTCCACTGGGGTTTACATCCGTGGGCTATCTATGCGGTACTAGCTTTAGCGATTGCCTATTCGACTTATCGAGTAGGACGGCGCCAACTTATTTCCGCTGCTTTTACTCCACTCATTGGCGAGAAACACGCTAACGGAGGAGTGGGAAGATTCATCGATTCGCTTTCTATTTTCGTCACCGTATTCGGCACTGCCAGCTCTCTCGGAGTCGGTACCCTACAAATTAGAGCCGGATTAGAAGCCTCTGGCTTAGTAAAAAATCCCGGCACCGCGCTAATAGTTGGAGTAGTTTCGGTGCTAACTTTAGCTTTTCTACTCTCGGCAATGTCAGGTGTAGGAAAAGGAGTGCGGATAATTTCCAACGCCAATATGGTTTTAGCGAGCGCCCTCGCAATAATAGTTTTTGTATTGGGCCCTACCGTAGCGCAGCTCAATATGCTCCCCAATACGCTGGGTAACTATATTCAAAACTTTTTCGAAATGGCTTCTCGCACCGGCACTTCTGCAGACGGTTCAGCCGGAGAATGGCTCTCCAGCTGGACGCTTTTCTACTGGGTATGGTGGATGTCTTGGTCGCCTTTCGTAGGCATGTTTTTAGCACGGATCTCGCGGGGGCGTTCCGTAAGAGAGTTCTGCCTCGGCGTACTGCTAGTACCCACCGGAGTCTCTGTTATCTGGTTCAGTATTTTCGGAGGAACTGCTATCTGGATGGAGCAGCACGGCAAATCCATCTATGGCTCCGGAATGGCTGAGGAGCAGCTCTTCAATTTACTGCATAATCTACCCGGCGGCTACGTGTGGGGAATCATCGCCCTGATTTTGCTGGCTACTTTCTTTATAACTTCCGCTGATTCAGCTTCTACCGTAATGGGATCTATTTCCCAAGGTGGCCGTACAAATGCTACTCCGGCAGTAAGCGGCTTATGGGGAGTGATGACGGCGCTTATCGGTTTAACGATGCTAATTTCTGGCGGAAATGCCGCTCTCAGCAATATTCAAAACGTCACTATTGTGGTTGCTTCGCCTTTCTTGCTGATTCTTATCGGATTGATGTTTGCCATTGTGAAAGATATGCGTAACGACGTAATCTATCTCGATTCTCGCGAACAAGAAAAATTCGCTCGGCAACTTGCTATTGAACGGCGGCATTTGCGGGAACAAGCCGAACGCACGGCTCAGCAAGCCAAAAGAAAGGGTATAAAACGCATTTATTTGCCTCGCACACAGCGTATCCGAAAAGAAAAGTAATCCGGCATAACTCCCAAAATCAGGGCTAAGTATTCTCGCAGTGCTGGCTGTTCTCAGCGCTTGTTACTCGGCAACGCTTGTTATTCTCCCCATTTTATTCTTGCAGCGCTTGTTATTCTGCGGCAATTGCCGCAAGAATATCGGTCTTAGCAGCCCGCCGAGCTGGGCTAATAGCGGCAAATATACCTACCACTATGGAACCCGCCAAACTAATTAGCAAAGTAGAATACGGGATTACTAATTTATTCAAACCGTCGGCGGCTAGCGACTGCTGGAGACCCCAGCCGAAAAGAATCCCTAAGCTCAAGCCTAAAATGGCTCCCAGCAACGCAATTGCCACCGATTCCAGGGTAATCATCTTGCGGATATTTCCCCGCGTCATTCCCACTGCCCGCAATAGCCCTATTTCGGTAGTGCGCTCGGATACGGAAAGGGTAAGAGTATTTACGATACCCAGCACCGCAATAATAATTGCCAGTGCGAGTAAGCCGTAAATAAGTGCCAACATTACGTCAATCATTTCCAGCTGTTGCTCGATATATTCACTCTTAGTTTCTACCGTAGCGAGCGGATAATCTGCCAGTATTTTCGATATTTCGGCTTTTACTGCCTCTATATCCTGTCCAGGCGCTGCATCTACAATGATGAGCGAGCTCCGATCCGGAGTTCCACTCTGCTGCAGAGTATCGATATCCGTAAGAATATTATCGAAGTGCACTCCCATTGGAGCAGTAAAGGTACCCACGATAGTGAGCATTAAACGACTATTACTTGTGCTCAACGCTACGGGGACGGTATCACCAATCTGCAGATTCTTTTTTGCAGCAAATTCTTCACTAACTACTGCTTCAGCTGCCGCATCTGCATAGATACGCCCAGCTGAGATCTTTAGAGAAAATGATTTTCCGAATTCTTTTTCGTCTTCTCCCTGTATAAGGCCAGAATCTTGCTTAATAAAACCATACTCGTACTGTATGCGGCGAGCTTCTTTCACTCCCGCTAGCTGTGCAATTTGCTGATACTTATCACTAGGAATATAGCTATTGTTAATCCCGCTAATAATCACATCGCCGTGCACCGAATCGTGAAAGATATCGTCTGTCGAAGCTCGCGTCGAGGCGCTGAGAATCGAAAGCGTGCCCACCAAGGCCATGCCAATCATAAGTGCAGTGGCAGTAGCGGCCGTACGAGCTGGCTGCCGTAGAGTATTTAACTCCGCCATATTTCCGATTGCGCCGAATAGTTTTTTATAAATTTTTCCTAATAGCCAAATAATCGGGCGCCCCAGCAAAGGCGAAATAGTGGCGGCCGCTAATAAAATAAATACCGAACCGACGCCGATAAATACTGATTTCTGAGTATCTTGTATAAATCCCCACAGAAAAAGTCCCGCTCCGAGGAAAGCCAAAATCGCTCCTCCGAGGAAACGCCAACGGAGACTTTTTTCCATGCTCACGTTCTGCCCCGTCATCGCCACTATCGGATCTACCCGCCCAGCGCGTTTGGCCGGTACCCACGCGGAAAACATCGTAAGCACTATCCCGATTCCAAAGGAAGCTACTACCGCTGCTCCGGTTATGCGCGGAACTAAGGTGCCGAGATCGTAGCCCGCTTTTGCCACCAGCTGGCTTATACCAGAAGCCAATCCCAACCCGAGCAATAGCCCGAGCGTAGCTCCCAGTACCGCCACTATAAATGCTTCGAGGAGCACCGATATCTGCACTTGCCGCTTTGAGGCGCCGAGGGCGCGATAGAGCGCTAATTCTTTTTCGCGTTGATTTACGATAATCGAGAAAGTGTTGAAAATTAGAAAAGCTGCTACTAGCAATGAGATACCGGCAAAGACGAGGAAGAAAGTATTCATGAAGCCCAGGGCTTTCTCTAAATCCTGTGCCGCATCTTTAGAAGCATCTTTTCCGTTCTCTGCTTCGTAGCCGGGTGGTAAAACCGAAGTCACCGCCGCAGAAATTTTTGTGATATCGCTTTTTTGATCAGTGACTACCCAGGCAGAAAAATATCCAGATTGCTGGCCGGGAAGAAGAATTTGCCGCGCCGCCGTATCGGTGAAGAAGGCATACGCAGCTCCTGAGGTACCGCCGGTACCCCACTTGCCGATTCCCACGAGAGTTTTCTCTACGGTAGCTGTAGGAGTGGCAATTTTAATTTTCTCCCCTAGTTGATAACCAGATTTTTGAAAGCTTAGGGGATCAATCATCACTTCTGAATCCGCGTGCGGAGCTCGGCCTTCTGCTACATATATGCCTTCTCGCCCCGCAAAAGCCGGAGCAGAAAAATAGTTGAAGCCGAGTCCAGGAGCTCCGTAGCTGGCAATCGCTTTACCGTCTTTACCGATCGTATAGACTCCCATTCCCATAATTGAGCCTTCGACCTGTTTAACTCCCGGCACTTGCCGAATTTTCTCTAAATCTGCGGCTTCTAGAGGTGCGAGCCTATTCTGCACTTCTCCTGCCGCAGCAGATTCAGCGCCAGCTGCACTTTTCGCACCTACATTTATATCCGACACCGTAGAGGAGATAATATTGCCGAAAGAATTGCGCAACATATCCGTAAACGTAAAAGAACCAGCTACAAAAGCCACTCCAAGTACTATGGAGATAAGGCTCATGA
>NZ_CAMXYE010000095.1 GCF_947253055.1 uncultured Arcanobacterium sp.
GGGTGCGTAAAAAATTCTGCGCAGCAGCCACTCGTTCTGCTTGAGCAGTAGGTGTATCCTCTGCAGCTACCGCTTTCTCTGGGCTAAATATGCAAAAGGTGCTTAGCAAAAAAATTATTGACAGAACCCATACTCCCAGCTGAAGGGGCATAAAAGCTTCATTTCGAAAGCGAAAACCGAACCAGCGCGCAAAAGAGAAAAGCATATTACCAGCTTAAAAAATACCTAGTTTGCGAGTGATTTATTTTCATCGTTGTGGAAACCTTCAGAGAAAAAGCAGCGTGCCTACCAAAGAGACGCTAGCAGCAGTTATCCCAGCTGCCGCCGCTAGTAACATAGGTTTCCGGCCAGTGGTGAGTACTTTGCGTAAGTGTACCCCCGCTCCCATCGCACCCATCGCCGCAGTTAAGAGCAAAGTAGCGATTTGGGTAATTAGCTCTGGAAGAAAGTGCGTAGCGGGCAATCCGGAAACTGAACGCAAGACCACCATCGCCACGAATCCAGCTACGAAAAGTGGCACGATAGGCGGATTGGCAGATTTTTTATTTTGCGTGCGTACCAAGCTGCTCCCCTCTTTTCGCTCGTGCCGCGCCAAAGCTATGCCCACTATTACTACTAAGGGAGCGAGCATGAGCACTCGCCCTAGTTTCGTGACCACAGCGGTATCTAAAACTGCGGTATTGATCAATCCTCCCGCAGCCACTACCTGCCCTACTTCATGGACTCCTGCCCCTATCCAAGTGCCGGCACTTAAATCATTCAATCCGAGAATTGGCACCAGAATTGGCAAGAGAAACATCGCGAGCGTGCCGTAGATAGTCACGCCGGCTATGGCCGTTGCTGCTGCATCGGCATCGTCCTCGTCATACTGGCTAGTCACCGCAGTCATTGCTGCCACAGCTGCTGCCCCGCAAATGGAAGTACCGGTCGCAGTGAGAATAGTGTCGGTCAAAGAGAGGCGCATAAATCGCCCTAAAAGTAGGGTGATGAGAAAAGTGCAGCTAACTGTAAGCAAAATAGTGGCAATTACTCCCCAACCTAGCGAAGCAATTACCGGAATCGAGAGCTCAAAACCGAGTAGCACCACTCCGGCTCGCAGTACAGTGCGAGAAGCAAAAGCAATTCCTGCTTCTGCCTGCGCCGGTATTAAACCTACGTTGCGTAGCAGAATACCGAGCAAAATAGCCACTAAAAGCGTAGAAAGCACTGGTAGGAAGTGATTAGCAAAATAAGCTATCACGGCAAGGATAGCTACCATTGCCAAGCCCGGCAGTAGGTTCGTAATTTTTTGCATAGCCCTCTTAATCTCTATTCATAGATGAATTCATCCATACTAAACCCAGCTCCCACAGCAGAGTATTATCCACACGTATCAACCATCACAGCCTAGCAAAAGGCAAAATTTTTTAATAAATGCCCGCAGAAAAATCTTCCTGCGTCAATTTTTCAATAATAGGTACATCGGTAGGAGCCCATTGCAGCGTCGATAACTCGGAAATTGGAAGCCAACGTATCTCCTTATGCACCTGTAATTTCCAGTCACCGCTGCGCCAAGTACAAAAATATGTGTCTAAAACTACAGTGCCGAAAGAATAGTTACAAGTAGCGCGCGCAAAAAATTTTCCTATCTCCGCTTCAATCTGTAATTCTTCTTTAAGTTCCCGATACAGAGCTTCTTCTCCACTTTCTCCAGCTTCGATTTTTCCCCCGGGAAATTCCCAATATCCTGCCAAAGGGCGCCCATCAGCACGCTGAGCAGCAAGTATTTTCCCATCTTGGAAAAAAATTCCACCACTCACCCGTATTATCTTCCCCGGCGCGCCGTTTTCATTTCCTATTTCCGTCATAAAATTAATTCTCCCTATCTAAAATTTTCGCAATTTCATTAAATAGTATTGCGCAGATTTCATTAAATAGATTGCTCAAAGTAGATTTTCCCTATTAAAGTGTTAGAGAAACTTATTACCTACTCAAGAGTTACAGCTTATGGACGCTATTACAAATTTTTTAGGCATTTTTAACGACTACATCTATCAATGGATATTGATTCCCGTACTAGTAGGCACCGGTCTGTATTTTACTTTCCGTTCCCGCGCCCTCCAAGTGCGGCTTTTCGGAAAAATGCTAAAAGTAATATCGGGTTCCCGCGATGCTGAAAAAGGCCAGATTTCTTCTTTCCAAGCCTTCGCCATGGGCTTAGCAGCCCGCGTAGGTACTGGCAATATAGCAGGAGTAGCAATAGCAATCATCTTGGGTGGGCCAGGCGCCGTATTCTGGATGTGGCTAGTAGCTCTTATCGGCATGGCCACCGCCTTCGTAGAAGCCGCCTTAGCGCAGCTTTTCAAAGTACCCTGGTACGACGGTACTTTCCGGGGCGGTCCCGCTTACTATATTTGGAAAGGCTTAAAATCGTGGAAATGGGGTGCCGCTTTCGCCGTCTCCCTACTTTTCACCTACGGAATTGCTTTTGAGTTCGTACAATCTAATACTTTTGCCGACACCTTGAAATCCACCTACGGCGTAAACCCCATTTACACCGGTATCGCCATGGCAATCATCACCGCGGTAGTAATTCTCGGGGGAATTAAATCTGTAGCTAAGGTAACTGAGCTAATGGCACCGCTTATGGCGCTCGTTTACTGCTTCTTAGCACTAGTAATTATCTTTATACATTTCGATCAAATAATTCCGGTATTTTCTTCCATCTTTGCCTCTGCCTTTGGACTCGACACCGCTGCCGCTGGCACCGCCGGCGGTTTCTTAGCGGCCCTGCTCAATGGCACGAAACGCGGTCTTTATTCAAATGAGGCTGGTATGGGTTCCGCCCCGAACGCTGCTTCGACCGCCACCACTATTCACCCGGCCCGGCAAGGTCTGCTCCAATCGATGGGCGTATTTGTAGATACCATGCTGGTTTGCTCAGCTACGGCTTTCATAATTTTGGTTTCCGGGCTCTACACCCCCGGGCAGGAATCTAAGCTCGAAGGAGCTGCCCTCACCATTAAATCTATGTCTAGCACCCTCGGCTCCTGGGTCGAACCGGTAATGACGGTACTTATTTTCTTCTTCTGCTTCTCCACTCTGATTGGAAACTATGTATATGCAGAAGTAAATATGAACTACCTCTTCCCCCGCTCTCAGAAAGCTACTTTGCTACTACGTCTCACAGTTGTAGCAGCTGCTTATATCGGAGCGGTGACGAAGTTGAGCTTTGTGTGGACGCTCGCCGACACTTCGATGTTCTTCATGTCTATTATCAATTTAATAGCTATTTTGCTGCTCAGTAAGTGGGCATTCGGGCTATTAAAGGATTACGAAGTAGGCGGCGGTGAATCGGCTTTCGTATCGGAAGGCAATACTTATCTCCCGGGCGAGATTGCCGAATCTATCTGGACACGAGCCGACGCCGGTAAAGCGCACTGAGCGCACTAAGCCACTGCGCGCACTGGCAATAACTACAAGCCCAGCACTCGCGCAATATCAGGAGAAAAGAAGCCGGGCCCTTTTAGTACCTTTCCATCTTCTCGATAAATCGGCTTTCCATCCGCGCCCAGTTTCGAAAGATTAGAATTCTGAATCTCCTCTAATACTTCTACCATCGGGATACCGGTTTCTAAAGCCATACCGTATACCACATACGTCAAATCGCCCAACGCATCGGCAGTTTCGATAGTATCGCGGGTACCATCATCTTCTTCTACTGCTTTGCGGAAAGCAGCTTCTACAGTCTGCCGAGCAACTTTCCCATACACTGCCCCTACCAATTCAGAAAATTCTTCTGCAATAAGCCGCATCCGCATATGTATCCGTTCCCGATCCACATTTGGCTTATCGTGCACAATTGGCAACCCATACACTTCATGAAATTCCCGTACTAATTCTTCCGGCTGCCGTGGGTCTTTATCTGATTTTCGCATAGTCACTTCATCCTGCACAGATATTCTTCAATACTTAGTTCTCTTCTATCATAGCTCTCGTGGCGCACAGAGAGAAAACACAGCCAAATTTGCCTTAAATCACAGCCGCGCGTGACTGCAAAATTGCGCGTATCCGCAAGTAATGATAAATTATTATCCGTCGCTTAAGTACACCTGCGCGGGTGGCGGAATAGGCAGACGCGCTAGCTTGAGGTGCTAGTCCTCGTATTAGAGGGTGGGGGTTCAAGTCCCCCTCCGCGCAC
>NZ_CAMXYE010000096.1 GCF_947253055.1 uncultured Arcanobacterium sp.
GCACCGGTACCGCCGTTACCGTCGTAGGTGACAGTGACCTGGATGTCTTCCCAGATAGCTTTAACTACCGTATCTGCCTTGACTATAAATTTGTCATTAGCAGCATATTCTTTGTCGCCTATCTGCCAGGTCTTAAATTCTTGATTCTCATTAGGAGCAGTAAAGATATTAGCCAAAATTGCATACTCAACGCCCTTGTTCAGAGTCTTCCCAGCCATACTGCCCTTACCACCGTTGCGGTCATAGCTGACAGTGGCAGTTTCGAGCGTCTTGGTTGCCGGAGCTGAATCAAGCTTATCGGTGTCACCCTCCAGACCGCCTTTATCTTTCGCTTTTACCGTGACAGTTCCACCAACTTCGATGTCTTCAACTTTCAGAGTAATCACACCGGTGTTCGCATCAACCGTGGCATTATCTGCTGACCAAGTGGTCTTACCGGAAGCTTCGTCCACAGTTCGCGTTGCGGTGACGGTTTTCTCTGCTCCAGAAGCATCCTTATAGGTGACGGTGTAGGACAGCAAGTCGGTATCATCACCGGGATCTTTATAAGCCGGTGGAGTAATAGTGACTTCACCCTTATCCGTATCTACCGCAATCGCAGGAGAATTAGGTTTGATATTTTTCACCAGATCCTTGGCTGGGATTGTTCCTTTTGGTTCAGCTCCGTCTTTTACCTTGACTGAACCATCTGCATTTTTTACAGGTACCGGATTCCAATTACTATCATAAGTAACTTCCGCATCATTACCGCTAAATATCTTAACGTTTCCGTTGTCATCAAATTGTATAACTGCCGGAACCCCATCCCAGTCTCCAGTCCCATCGGGAAGTTTAGATGTACCATTTACCGTATTGGCATCTCGAATAGCTTCCTCGATGGCTTTTTTATCGGCATCAGTTAATTTGTGAGGATCCCTCACGGCGACTTTGTCGGGGGTTGTTATTACCGGCTCAGACTTCGCGCAAGAACGGAATTTATGTGGCTCTTTGACAAGGATACCGAACTCTTTTCCGAGTTTTAAATCGTTAACCTTATCATTGATTGGGAAAGTAACTGTTGTTCCGTCTTTGGATACTGTTTGAGACATATCATCTGAGGTAGATTTGTCCACTTTGCAGCTTCCATTTTCGCTAAAATTCTTGTCCTCTCCATCCGTAAAATTTTTGACAAAATAAAATTTCGTACCTTCGGCAACCTCTTTATCAAGCGTAACGATAATCTGTCCGTCTGTTACCTGAACTTTTTGTATTGTCGGAGCGGCAGATGTATCCGTTACCGTTTCGATTTTTAGGTCCGTAGCTTCAACTTTGCCTGATGTCGAACCATCAGTATAAGTTACTTCATAATAAGCATGGTCAGTACCATCAATAGAAAACTCAACTGATTTAATATCCCCTGCTATTGCAGTGTTTGCATCTTTCAACATTTGAACAGCTTCTGCTTGTTCATCTGTACTAACTTGGTTGGATGAAGTTTGTTCTATCCAAATTTCACCTTTTGGCATTTTCAAATCATCTTTATGCTGATCCTTTAAAGATGGTTTAACCTCAATAGTGATGGTCTTAGAGGTCTCGCCTACTTCCGTCACAGTTACCTTGTCACCTTCGGCAAGGGCACTACCTAAAGTTACACTCCATGTTGTTTTTTTCTGGGTAGGTGGAATAGAGACCGTTTTTTCTTCGGTTCCTCCGGCTTTGCGATTCACAGTTACAGTAATCGTAAAGGTTAGGTTTTTATGTTTCCGTTGACCTTGACCCATTTTTATGTTTCCGGAAATAGTTTTATTGCCAACAGATACTGTATCGACCACTGGCTCTCCCGCTGCACGCACACTTTGGCTAGCGAGCGGTTCACTTATCTCTAAATCTTCTGCCTGCACCAAAGCTGGCATAGCCAGCGTAAAGCACAAGGCAGAGAAAAGGAACATAGTTAGCAGTTTCCGGTAAATACTGCCGCGTTTACGCGCTAATTCACCCGAATTCTCTGCTGAAAAAACTTCGGATTTATTTTGAAAGTTAAGCATGAAGCCTTCCAATATATATTTATGTACAGACAATACATGGTAATTTTACCATTTCTACTTTAAAAGATATACCCTTCAATCAATGGTGAGGTATCTTATGTAAATCCGGAAAATAAATTGTAGGGCAGGCAAACCATAATACGGATATTTTTACCTCGAGTTTTTATTTAGATACGAAATTAACGAGTAGCTCTTTTTGCAATAAAATTTGCACGCGATAAAGATAATTGCACGTACTAAAAGCGAAAACTACAAAACTGGTAAAACAAATAAAATTGAGCGTTCCACAGAAAAAGCTTCTGCCTAGAAAACCTAGCAGAAACATTGGTGGAGCATAGGGGATTCGAACCCCTGACCTCTTCCATGCCATGGAAGCGCGCTACCAACTGCGCCAATGCCCCGCAGAATTAAAATAATTCGGCCAACTGTTTAATGATATGCAGAGTGCAGAAATTTTGCCACTTCGCATCTCGGATTAGGCGGTGATTCTCACCACGGGCGATCGAATACCGCTGTATCGGCATATTTTCTATTGTAGGTACTGATTCTCCACGGTGGATTAGCTCCTATCCGCGGCACTAATACTGACCAATGGCAGTTGTCCATTCCTTGAAAACCCACCCAAGTAGAGGGATTCATACCGAGCAAGCTCATAATACCGTTGGCGCTAACTCCCCCATGCGATACGAAAACTAGATTTTCTTCGCGCCCAGAATCAGCTTTTTCCACCGCTGCCACTGCATCTAATACTGCATCGCGAAAACGCATTCCACAGTGTTCACGCGTCTCCAGCCCCACTCCCGCCGGCTGCGCCCCGCTCCGCCAAACGTGCCACTGCTCGTACCAGCCTGCTTTGATTTCTTCATTGGTGAGCCCTTCCCACACCCCATAGCTACGTTCACTGAGCCGCTCATCAACTTCGAGAGGGATTCCTGCTAATTCCTGCAATACAGCAGCCGTAGCTCGCGCTCGCTGCAGATGTGAAGTATAGATTCGCGTAGGGCGAAGTTTCAGTAATTCCGGTGCCACCTCTTGTGCCTGCAGAACACCAGCTTCATTCAGGGGATTATCGGTAGAACCTTGAATGCGCAGCTGAATATTCTGATCAGTTTGCCCGTGCCGCCAAAATATTAATCGCTTTATAGCCATATGCTCCAGCTATTCCGATCCTAAATCAGTGAAATCAAAATAATTGGCCAGCGGTATCTCCGCCGCCGGAGCTGCCTTTATATCTTCTGGTAAAGCTATGCTCGGGCAATCTCCCCACAATTTATCCAGCGCGTAGTGGGCAAGATCTTCTTCTTGCTGCACATGCACCATAACTTCACCATAATCCAACAATACCCAACGCGCTTCCCCTTCGAGGCCCTCGCGCCGCAGCCGCTTATATCCTGCTTTACCGAGCGATTCTTCCACTTTGTCCACAATTGCTCGTACTTGCCGTTCTGTAGATCCGGCTAAAATCAAGAAGATATCCGTCAGCACCATCCGCTCCGACACATCTAAAGCCTGCAAAGAAGTAGCTTTCACTTCTGCAGCGCCGCGTGCAGCCAGTATCGTCATTTCAATTGCTCTATCTGTAGCGCTCACTATTCCCTTTCCTCAGCGGCGATTTTCTTTTCTCACTTCCCCGCCGCATTATTTCACCCAAGTACTTAAACGGCTATTTTTCCATAGTTCTAGTAGCTTTTCAGCTTTTATATTTCCAGAGATTTTCTCTAGAGCAATAGCGCGGTGCTCATCGTGAAATCACTTATTTCTCCCGCAGCGCTGAAAAAGAACAGATTTATTAGTGAACCGCCCAGATACCCTACGAT
>NZ_CAMXYE010000097.1 GCF_947253055.1 uncultured Arcanobacterium sp.
GTTTCGTCGGCAGCGTCAGATGTGTATAAGAGACAGCTCAACATCCGATTTATCCGCTGCCCCCGATTCCCCACTTAGGTCGGCGCCCGGATTTGCCGGAGCTGTACTGTCAGTGCTGGTAGTATTGCTGGTGTTGGCTACGCTATCAGTGCTGGCCATACTATCAGTGCTAGCTCCGCTACCGGTGCTGGCTGCGCTGGCCGAATTCTCCGCCGGGAGTGCCGTCCAAGAAATCAAACCCGCGCTCAGAGAAATCGGGGCGAAACCGTGTATAGATTCCATCTCCCGCACTGTATCGTGCAGGCGCGAAAGTTGAATGCGCGCTGCCGCCAATGCATTAGTTTCCCGTATTAACGAAGAAAGCCGGGTCAAAGTGTGCGAATAAAGCTGCGCAGCTCCAGTGGGGTGCGGGTGAGTAATATCGATAACTCCCGTATTGACCACTTCCGGGCGGGAAGCCATCTTTTCTGCTTCGGCGCTAAGTTCGGCATACCAACTGGCATATGCTTCTTCCATCAATTCGCCAGCAGTTTTTTGCACCGCCGGGGCGGAGCTTTGTTGCACCGCATTATTTTCGCCACTAGTTTCGGAATTAACGGCAACAGTTTCCGGATCATCAGTACTTTCAGAATCTGCCGCACTGGATTCTGCGGTTACTTCCGGATTGGCTTCCACGTTAATTTCAGAATTTGCCGCACTCGCGGCAGCACTAGCTACCTGATTGGCTTCTGGGATAGCTTCGCCACTAGTTTCTACACTAGTTTCTACGCTATCCGAAGTTACTTCTGGAGCAGCGTCTGCTTCTACTTCCGCAGCGGATTTTTCCGCAGCGGATTTTTCCGCCGCGCGGTCTGGGTTATGACGGGAAAAAAGACTCACAATTCCACCGTACTGGTTTTCCCGAAAAACTGGGGGCTTACGCGCCGAAGACAGGTAGTTTGCGCCGGCGCGCCGCGTAACGCGTACGCAGTGCCACCAATATCCAGACCAGCACAAAAATGACGCTCACCACCAGAACAATAGCCGCTCCGGTGGGCACTGCGAAAGCCCACGATACCCACATTCCTATTACTGCTGCGCAGATACCGATGAGCGGAGCTATTAGCATCATTGACGATACCCGTGGGCTTATCATTCGCGCAGCGGCAGCTGGCGCCACTAGAAGAGCAATCACCAAGATATTTCCGATAGTTGATACCGAAATCACCACAGAGATGGCGATGCAGAGATAGAGAAGTAGATCCGTGCGCAGCGGAGAATATCCGATAGCGCGGGCGTAATCCCTATCGAAACTCACCGCCAATAAAGCCTGATGGTAATAAAGTAACAACCCTAATACTGCTATTCCCACTGCTGCTACTACCAGCAGATCCCGACTCCGCACACCGGTGAGAGAGCCAAAGAGTAGAGACTCCAGCGAACCAGTGTAGTTCGGCAATCGAGAAATTATGAGTAAACCGAGCGCAAAAGCAGCCGTGAAGAAAATGCCGATTAGCGAATCTTCTCGCACTGCTTGGTTATAGGCGAAAAGAGCTATAAGGACGGCTACCGCTATTCCGGCGGCCGCGCCTCCAATCAGCGTGGATGTGCCTAAGGCAAAAGAAACGGCAATACCGGGGAATACCGCATGCGAAAGCGCATCTCCCACAAACGAAAGCCCGCGCAACACTACGTGGGTGCCGACTACCCCGCACAGTACCGAGCTCATTACGGCCATGAGGAGTGCCCGCGGTAAAAACGCTAAAGCCGGATTACTCATATCGGTAAAGAAATCAATTATGCTCATTTTTATTTCTGCTCTTTTCCGGATCCTGCTCGAAATTCTGCTCGAGATTCCACCGCAGTAGGCTTTTCTATTAGCGCACTCATCATGCGCACCAGAGGTGAATTTATATCTACACCGTAAGACTCTGCCCAAAGCTGCGGGTCAGTTAGCTCAGCCAACGGAGCAAGAGCGCGTACGCGCCGATTAAGTATCAACATCCGGTCTGCTATTTCCGCGGCCTGCGCTAAATCATGCGTAGACATCAAAATAGAAATTCCGGCCGCCTTTAACTGCTGGCAAAGCTCCGCCAGCAAATCTTGATTGGGGTGATCTAATCCCGTAAAAGGCTCATCTAGCAGCAATAACTCTGGTTGGCTCACTAGCGCCCGCGCAATTAGCACACGCTGTTTTTGCCCACCGGAAAGCTCGCCGATATTGCGCTGGCGCAAATCTAGTAGCTGCACCTTTTCTAGCGCTTGATAGACTTTTCGCCACTGCGCAGCGGTAGCTAAAAATCGAGGTTTCAGCGAAGTGAGCACTACTTGCTCTACCGAAATGGGATAGCTCCAATCGGCATCTTGCCGCTGCGGCACGTACCCCACTCCTCCTTGCAACTCTATTTTCCCTGCTGCCAATGGTAAAAGCCCCATAATGGCGCGAATTAGAGTGGTCTTTCCCGCCCCGTTAGGTCCAATTACACACAGTAGCTCCCCGGGGGATATATCCAGATTAATATCGCGCAGTACGGCGCGCCCGCCCAGATTGACGGCTAAATCGCTGATATGTAGCAAGGGTTTTTCACTCATGCAATGCCTCCGCTTGCCGCGCCGCAGTGCGCCGACGCAGCGCTAGCGCCAAACCGAGGACGCCTCCGGCGAGCGCCAGCAAGGCCACCCCAATATAGAGCACAAAGCGCGAACTAAATTCCGAATTTTCTGCCTCTGCTCCACTAGCTGCTTCTGGAGCTGGCAAAGAGCCACTTTCTTCCCACTGCATCGCTAAGGCTTTTTGCCCGTCTGCCTTATCTCCCACGGCGAGATGGAGAATCTGCGTATCTGATACGGTCTTCCCCCTGATAGAGGCTTCGGCGGTCAAACGCAGTAGATGCTCCCCTGGATCTGTGAATACCCAGTTCACGTGGGTATGAGTATTAGGTTCTATAAATACGGGCTGTGATTTCTTCTCCGCTGCATTCCAAAGTTTCTGCGGGCCGGAGAAATTACCGGCGTCTACGAAGGCACTAAAGTTTCCAGCTCCTTGGTGCCCACCAAAAATTAAATTCACTCCGCCTTTCGAAACGGCGAGTAATTCCGGATCTTGGGTATTCCAGCCCAGCCAAACGACCCCGTCTAATTGTTGCTGCGGTATCACCCAAGCTTCTCCCTGCGCTTTGGTAAATTCATATTCCTTACCGGCAGGTACCGCTAATTTTCCTTTATCGCTTACGCGCACCACCACATCTGAAATATGCCGCCAAATAGGAGTGCCCGTGGTGTCGTCACGCAGCATAAGTTCCATTTTCCCGTCGTGCATTTTTGCACCCATATCGAGATGCCCCGCCGAAATTTCTACTGCCTGCCCCCGCGGAGCTATTTTTTCGTCTTTGTCCACTACCTGGGTAAGAGCCGGATCCACCTCTCCAGCTGGAGAATCATCGGCAACAGCCAGCGGATGCACTCCCGCAATAATTAGAAACAATCCAAACAGTAAAAACACGGTAAACCACAAGAGCAAACCGGAAATCTTACTTAATTTTTTCACTTTTACCTCTATTTCCTCATTAACTGCGGTACTACTTACCGGCATTGGCCTTTAATGCGACACGGCGTACATCTTCCGGTTCCCACGCCGGCAAGGAGCCTGGATCTAGACAATTTTTCAAAGCTTTCCCGTTATATTTCAAGAGTGCCAAATAGTTAGGCACTTCCGGAGTGAGAGTATCGGCATATATATTGCACACTTCGATATTCTGCGCCGCCGCTAGATTCAACAAATCTTGTTTATGCCGCCGCGTAGTGGGCTCCACAAA
>NZ_CAMXYE010000098.1 GCF_947253055.1 uncultured Arcanobacterium sp.
CAAGCAACGGTTAACTCGTATGCGGTTATCGCTAGTCGTCACCAAAAGCTAGTTAGTGATGGGTCAATCCGTGTAGATAATAATCGCGGCGCGGTCACTCGGGATATTGCTTTTAGTTCTCCCTCTGCCGCAGCTGCCATAGTTTTAGGCACCTCCGCCAACGGGAGAGCGCGCTGGATAAATGATGAGGGGCAAAGTTATGGAGCTTGGGAAGAAAGCAATAACTCCTAGAATATAGCCAGTAGCAGCTTAGATATTATTAATGAGGTATCAGTTGCTATTTTCTTGCCCAGCGCTGCCGATAACAGCTGCCGATAACAGCTGCCGATAACAGTGGATAATTTAAGGGAAATAATCTCTGCTTTGTGGGCAAAGTAATTTTTTTACTGTTCCTCAGGATGAGCTAATGCGGTACGATTATCATGTTTTAAGGGGAAAAAATGTATAAAAAATTCTTGCGCATATGTGGCACCATTTTACTTAGTATTTTTTTGTTGAATGCCGGAGCACTCAGTGCTTCAGCGGCAGAACCACTCACGTGGAACAGCATTATTAATCAAGCAGCTTCTGGTGGCCAAATAGTTCTCAGCAATGACATCACGCTCAGTGATGCAGATTCGGAATTGGTGGTAAAAGCGGGGCAAAATGTGACTCTCACCGGTTCTGGAAAAGTCACCGGCACTGGTAAGAGTGCTGTTCGCGTAGAAAAAGGTGGCAAATTAACTCTCGCTGGCCCTTCTTTTACACAGCTGCAATTTATCGTTAACGGCGAGATGGATTTTACGGCCGGATCTATCCACGATACTTCTATGCACGGCCCAGTAATTTTTGTAGATGGAGGGACTCTCGCAATTGCGAATGCGGCAGATTTTTCGCGTAACGACGTCACCAGCACGGAGGGTACGCTGCAGCCGCAAAATATTCGGGAAAATGAATATGCCCCTATTACTTGCTATGCAGGTAGCGTCCGGATAACCGGTGGCACATTTCAAGATAATCACGGTTTCCAACGGGGTGGCGTCTTAGGCATCTGGGGTAGTGCGGATAATCCGGGGAAATTAGAGATTTCCGGTGGTACTTTCGCTAAGAATATTGCTTCCCATCCAAGATTTTACGCCTTTGGAGGAGCTATCTACGCCAAAGATAGCGATGTCACTTTGAAAAACGGCGTTATTAAAGATAATTCGGCCGAAATAGGTGGTGGTGCCTATATAGAAAACGGGCACTTCACTATGAATGGCGGTACCTTCAGCGGAAATAATAATGGCAATTATAATGGCAAAGGCGGCGGTCTTTATCTTTCCACGGTAAATGCCACAATTTCTGGAGGGGAAATCTCCGGAAATAAGGCCAATGGTTTCGGAGGCGGAATGTATGTGTGGAGCGGTACCACAGATATCCAAGGAGGTACTTTTAGCTCCAATACTTCGCTAAAGAGCGGTGGCGGAATTGCTTTTATGGACGCTTCGGAAGCGAAAATATCTGCCGCCATTATCGAGAATAATCGCGCCACCGGATTTTGGGGAGGCGGCGGTATCTACAACGATAATAAAGCCACTCTCACCATGCTAAATACTGCTATTATTGGTAATTCCATAGCAGAAAAGACCTATTTAATTGGAGCTGGCGATCATCCTGTCAGTAAACAAGGTGGAGGTTTATGGAATTGCCCGTATGGGTCTACAATTTTCCATATCACGAATGGGGTGGCAATCTTTGATAATAAAGCGCCAAATGCATGTGAGAATAAGAGCTGCATTGGAGCTGGAGATGATTTTGCCAGTATTACTACCCACTTTGCTACGACTCCAAAAGAAGGTCAGCCTGTTAGCTTGAGCGAGCGCATGCTCGGAGGGGGGAAGCGTGCTTGGTTCCAAGATGGTTCCATATACGGAATTCATGGTAATTGGCATACCGGCCAACAACTTCCGCGCTATATAGAGGGTGGCAAAAATACGCAAATCCCATTTAACAAGCCTATAAATGAGAACAAAGCCTTTAAATCGGTGCCTTCTGCAGCCGCAAAGGGTTTAGCAAATAAATTAGCTACTGTTGTGGTTCGAGGTAACGTAACTGGTAATGACCAGAACTTCAGTGCTGGGCTCGGCATTAGCGGGGGTGGCATCACCAATAATGGAAAACTTATTTTCGGCACTTCTGATACCTGGAAGTTACGCATAAATAAAGCTTGGCAAAGTGACGATCCGGCTGCCCGCCCAGAGAAGCTAGAAGTAGACGTGCTTATTGGTGGTTTCAAGGTAGATCATGTGACGCTTTCTTCAGAAAATAACTGGAGCAGCGAAGTGCTCAATTTCCCCAATCTGGACACTCTGAAAGATCCGCAGACGGGTAAACTGCTCCCCATCACTTTCCAGGAGAGTGGCGCAGATGGCTATACGCTGAGCGTGACTCCGAGCACCGATGAGAAAGATAAGGTATACACATTCAACCTTGTCAATAGAATTCTCACGGAAGTTCCGGTGGAAAAAGTCTGGGATGATGCAAATAATGCCGATAATATCCGCCCCAGTAGCGTCACGGTGGAACTTCTTGCCGATGGTGCGCCTACTGGGAAGGAGCTTACGCTCAGTGCCGCAAATGCGTGGAAAGCTAAGTTTACGGAATTGGCAAAATACAAAGATGGCAAAGTCATTTCTTACAGCGTGCGAGAAAAAGCGGTAGCTGGGTATAAAGCGCAGATTTCTGGCGACGCTGCTAAGGGGTTCGTGGTGAAAAATATCCACGAGCCGAATACGCCGCCGCCTTTGCCGAAGACCGGATCTTCGATAGCAGGGGTATTGCTTTGTAGCTTATTGCTACTGGGCAGTGCGGTGCCATTATGCCGAAAGGCGCGGCGCGCCTAGATAAGGACGCAGCGGCTAGTAAGTGTATTGAATAATTTTCTGCGAATATAAATTACCGTAGAAACAATATATATAATGTGGATGATTCAGTTTATCTTCAGCGGAACTGGATAAATTACTGCGGGTAAATGAGTATAGTGCCTGAGGCGTGCCGAGGATATTTTCAAAAATATTCTCGCCAGGCGCTGAATACTTCATTAAACGGGAGACTGGAGTGATGAAGAAATACGAAAATATTTTTACCAATCCGCAAGTCACAGAAAAAATTTCGCAGATAGAAAACTCTCCGCAGATGCAGGAAAAATTAACTGCAATAAAAGCGGATATGAAGAGTAAAACTTCTAATCCATTTTTAGTGGGGCTGTTCTTTGTATTTTCGATAATCGTTTTGCTGGAGTATACGCATCCTTTTCTTTCGAATATCTACGAAAATCTCAGCAGTTTGCAAAGTTCCCCGTACTACCTCTATTTAATCCTCATTCCGGTATTTTTTATTGGGCGACCTATTTACGAGAAGTTCAGCGCAAATAAAGCTGACGTCAAAAATTCGTATATAAATAATTTTCTCACGCCCGTCTTAGACGAAATTTTTCCCGGCACCACCTTGAACTATTCAGAGGGGCTCAGCCTGGAGGTCTGCGATAGTTTACTGCCTAATTCGAATCATTATCAGGGTAATTGCCATATAGTCTTTGCTGATGAACTCCGGACGGAGTTTTCTAATATGTATGCCTTCCACTACATCAGAAACAGTAAGGGAGAGAGAGAAGAGTCGATAGATTTTATTGGGCAGGTCTTTTTGGTCCGGCTAAAGACTGGAGTAAATGGCCACCTCCGGGTGGTTCCAGTAAAAGAAAAAGTCTGGATGGGT
>NZ_CAMXYE010000099.1 GCF_947253055.1 uncultured Arcanobacterium sp.
ACACCTTGCACAGTTCAAGAATCTACCTGAGCAGATCTGGGCCGCGCACGAGCGGATAGAACAGGCGTTTAACGCCTAATTGGCACCTGGTTTTGCACTAGCGACGGGTGGATTTTCTTAAGGCGGGTTAATTCCAGCGGTAGCTACGGCTCCTGCTGGGATTAACCCGCCAGTTTCTATCTAGCCTTAACTCGTAAGCGAATAAAGTTAGGCAGAAATTTTTCGCATAGCCACTTTATAGAATTCCTTATATATATAACACATCGCAAGAAAGTTCAAAATTAAAATATCTGTTGTATTTTTGTTAGAATGGAATAGCACTACTGAAGTGAATGTAAATTTACTGCAGTAGCTGACGGAAACGAACGCGAATCAGAAAGGAGCGTTTCATGGGTCAGCTAATTGGAATGATTATTACCGGTGCTATAGTAGGGGCTTTAGCCCGGTTTTTCAAGAAAGGTGAACAGCCCATTGGTATTCTGTGGACTATTATCCTCGGTGCCTTAGGAGCGGGGCTAGGAGGCTGGATAGTAGGACTATTTGGCTATTCCAATGCGAATGGTGGTATTTCTTGGATACAGTGGATTGTATCGATAATCGCTGCTATGGTACTTATCGGAATCTACATGGGCTTTTCTGCAAAAAATAAGAAGTAAGCTCCTGCAGCAAAAATATCTTTTCTAAAGAATAATTTTCTTATCCTCTGGATGGTTTCGAGCCTCCAGAGGATATTTTTTACCCTAAGAAAGCCCTGTAATGCGGCCATCTCCAGCTACGTCAATAGAATTTGCAGCCGGTACTTTCGGAAGCCCCGGCATAGTTAGAAGGCTTCCCGAATAAGCCACCAGGAAACCAGCTCCCGCATTTACTTTTATATGCCGTACATGCACCTGGAAATCATGCGGAGCTCCGCGGAGTTGGGGATTATCTGAGAAGCTATATTGGGTCTTTGCCATGCATATAGGTAAATCTGCAAAGCCCAGTTTTGTGAGCCGAGAAATTTCTTGCCGTGCTGCCGGAGCGATATCTACTCCGGAACCGCCATATACGTTCTGCACTAGCAAATCGAGTTTTTCGGCTATCGGAATCCCAAGCGGATAAGCAAAGCGAAGCGGATTCGAATTGCTGTGGCCTCCTTCATTTTCTTCGCAGAGGCGTACTACTTCCCGGGCTAACTCTTCTCCGCCGGCGCCTCCTTCTGCCCATACCGTAGATTTCACTAGCTTCACTCCGAGTTTTGCACACTCGGCACTAGCCAAAGCTATTTCTGCCGCTGTATCGCTGGGAAATATATTCAAAGCCATCACAACTGGCACATTGAATACATTCTGCAAAGTGGAAATATGGCGCAGTAAATTAGGCAGCCCCGCTTGTAAGGCAGGTAAATTTTCGTATTCCAAATCCTTTACAGCCATTCCGCCGTGCATCTTTAAAGCGCGAATTGTGCCCACTACGACAGCGCAATCTGGCTGCATACCACTCAGGCGGCATTTGATATCGATAAATTTTTCGGCGCCTAAATCTGCTCCGAAACCGGCTTCCGTAACTGTGTAGGAGCTGAGAGAACGCGCCATTTTTGTGGCAATAATTGAATTGCAGCCGTGGGCGATATTGGCAAAAGGCCCACCGTGCATAATCACCGGTGTCCCTTCTATACTCTGCACTAAATTCGGTAATAAGGCGTCTTTAAGTAAGGCCGTCATGGCTCCTGCTGCCTGTAAATCAGCGGCCGTCACCGGTGCGCCGTCTTCATTATAGGCGACGATTATTTTCCCCAGCCGCTGTTTTAGATCACCTAAAGAAGAAGCTAAGCAAAAAATAGCCATGACTTCGGTGGCTACGGTAATTTCAAAGCCGTCTTCTCGTTCCCGCCCGTCGCTGGTCTTTCCGCGGCCATCTACGATATTGCGCAATTGTCGATCATTCATATCGAGGCAGCGCTTCAAGACGATGCGCTGGGGTTCGATGCGGAGCTCATTTCCTTGGTAGATATGGTTATCTAGCAGGGCGGCCAGTAGATTATTGGCTGCTGAAATAGCGTGAAAATCGCCGGTAAAATGTAGATTTATATCTTCCATCGGAAGTACCTGCGCATAGCCACCTCCGCAGGCGCCGCCTTTTAGGCCAAAAACTGGCCCAAGAGAAGGCTCACGCAAGGCTGCGCATACTCGTTTCCCGATACGTGCTAAACCGTCTGCTAACCCAATTGTGGTGGTAGTTTTCCCTTCTCCGGCCGGAGTGGGAGACATCGCCGTCACCAGCACGAGCTTATTGCGGGCAATCTGCTCGTCATTTATCAGCTGTAAATCTAGCTTTGCTTTAGCGCGCCCATAGGGCACAAGGTGTTTTGCGTCGATTCCCAGTTTTGCGGCAATCTCTGTAATAGGGCGAAGCTGGGCTCGCTGGGCAATCTCAATATCGGATAGTTGCGCCACTTAAATGAATCCTCCACTGCTGAGTGCTATTTTGGCCGAAGCTTTTTGCGGTATATTCCACATTCTTTAAATTGGCTATATCCGGAATTAGCTACGGAAGTAGTCCACTGCCGCCGCAAAAATTTGCATATCATAACGGCCGGGCACATTTTGATAGGTGCCAGCGGAGAAACGCTCTGCGTGCCCCATCTTTCCAAAAATACGCCCACAATCAGATACCATTCCTTCGATAGCTAGCTGCGAATCATTGGGATTGAATCTGATATCAGAAGTCGGAGTGCCCGCTAGATCTACATATTGAGTGGCGATATTCTGCGCTTTTACTTCTCCGACGATTCGCCCTTCGCCATGCGATATGGGCACTTGATAAATTGCGCCCATTTCAGTTTTTTGCAGCCATGGACTGCTCGTATTGCAGATGCGCACATTTACAATCCCTGATTGGTGGCGCTCAATCGTATTATAGGTGAGAGTAGGCATATCAGCTTTTGGCTCACAAATTCGCCCAGCGGGAAGTAATCCTAATTTAATTAAAGCTTGAAAACCGTTACAGATGCCGCCAATTAGCCCATCGCGTTTTTCCAGTAACTGGTTAATTTCCTCTGCTACCTGCTCATTACGCATAAACGAAGTAATGAACTTAGCTGATCCATCCGGTTCATCGCCGCCTGAGAAGCCACCCGGAATGAAAAGGATCTGCGCTTTTGCCAGCTTAGTGGCAAAGTCGCTAATACTTCTTTCAATATCCGCCACTGTAAGGCTCTTGACGACCATAATATCTGCTTTGGCCCCCGCCTTTTCCCAAGCCCGTGCCGTATCGAATTCACAGTTAGTGCCAGGGAATACCGGAATTAGTACCCGGGGATTAGGGTGGGGCTGACCGCTATACTTCCGGGCGGGCAGAGTATTTTTAATCCACGGATAGCTTTGGATATCCGGCCGGAGCGCAGGGGTGGAATTTACCGGTGCTAGTGAGTCTGCTAGCGAGTCTGCTGCCGATGAAGAATCAGCCCCAGACCCTGCATCCGTAGCTGGAGTATGTACGTGATAAACCGGCTCTAACTTGGCTTCATAGCCTTTTTGGAGTTCGGCAATAGCTACTTTTTCCCCAGCTGCCCGTAACTCATACGGAGAAATTACTTCTCCGATTTCTTGTATCTCTACTAATTCTTCTACAGCTGGATGAGGTGAAAAATCTGCCGCTGCCTCGAGCAGGAAGCCGCCACAAATAGGGGCAAACCCCGTCTCTACCGCAAAATCAGAGTTA
>NZ_CAMXYE010000100.1 GCF_947253055.1 uncultured Arcanobacterium sp.
ATTAGAATAACGGTCTCGTGGGCTCGGAGATGTGTATAAGAGACAGGTCTCTGCCTCTGCAGTGGTAGCTACTATCACCACCTTATTAATGGGTGGAGTATCCGATCATTTCGGAAAGCGCAAAGTATTTATTGTAGCGGGCTATATTCTCTGGGGTTTCTCTACAATTGGCTTCGGCTTCATTAAAGTGCCCGCTGGAGCCGCTGATATCGCTGCCGCCACCCACAGTGCAGTGCTCTTCGTAATCCTGCTCGATTGTGTGATGACTTTCTTTGGTTCTACTGCCAATGACGCCGCCTATAATGCTTGGATTGTAGATATTACCGATAAGACTAATCGCGGGCGCGTAGAAGGTGTAGTTACTGCTTTACCGCTATTCGCTATTTTGCTCATATTCGCCGTCTTCGATCCACTTACGCAGGCTGGGCGCTGGCAATTATTTTTCTTAATAATCGGCGTAATTATTCTCTGCGTAGGCGGAATCGGGATTCTCCTCATTCACGAATCTCCCCAAGCTCCCCGCACCGAATCGCTGGGGAAGAAAATAATTTATGGTTTTCGCCCTTCCACTATTCGCCAGTTGCCGCGGTTATACACTACCTACAGTGCACTTCTCCTCATAAGTATCGCTAACCAAATTTATATGCCGTATTTAATTATCTATATTCAAAACTATCTACAGATTAAAAACTATGTGCCTATCCTGGCCGTGGTATTACTCGGCAGCGCAGTCGCCGTGGTAATAGCAGGAAGACTTATCGATAAATTTGGAAAAGTACCTATTGCTTTTGGCGCTTTTCTGCTCCACGGCTGCGGCTTGCTAGCGATGTACTTTGCGCGCAATCCCCTTCTGACCACTATTTCCGGTCTGATAATGCTTTCCGGATTTATGGCATTGAGCGCGGCCCTAATGGCGTTGACGCTTGATAATATTCCCGCCCAAATGGGAGGAAGATTCCAGGGAGTGCGCATGATTTTCGTAGTCATGATTCCGATGATTATCGGGCCTTTTATCGGCAGCAGCGTCATAAAAAATTCCGATTTGCGCTACACCGACTTAGGAGTAGTAAAGCAAGTGCCTACTCCCGCTATTTTCCTCACAGCTGCGCTTGTTTCACTGCTCGTATTAATCCCTTTGTATTTCTTAAAGAAAGGCACCCGGAGCCATGCCTGATATTTCTTCCACTGCTGAACGGCAGATTCCGCTGCCCGAGTATCCCCGCCCCCAGCTCCAGCGCAGTGCCGCCACTTGGAAATCGCTAAATGGCTACTGGAGATACGCCATAGAAGCGGGAAATCTAGCGGCCTTACGGCAGCGCTATGGGGAAAAAGCAACCGCTGCGGAGGAAGAAAACCTCAGAAATTGTGCAGATTCTGAAAGCTACGCAGATTCCGAAAACTGCGCAAATCACCCGCCCGCAGAAAAATTCTGCCCTCCCCCACTCACCGAAAAAATACTGGTACCTTTCTCTCCGGAAGCGCCTCTTTCCGGCGTAGGAAAAAGGCTGCTACCTGGGGAATTGCTCTATTATGAGCGCAGTCTCTCCCCCGATGAGCTTCCCGATAGTTTTATTTTCCCCGATCTAGATTCCCCTTCCGGTGTATGCCCGCCAGCGCGGCTTCTGTTGCACTTTGGCGCCGTAGATCAAAATTGTTTGGTATTTATAAACGGCCACTATGCCGGAGAAAACCGCGGCGGATATTTTGCTTTTACGCTGGATATTACTTCTTATCTACAACCCGGAGAGCAAAAAATTCAAGTAGTGGTAGAAGATCCCAGCAATCAGGGGCAAGGTGCCTACGGTAAACAATCTCTGCAACCGGGTAATATCTGGTATCGCCCCAGTTCCGGAATATGGCAGAGCGTATGGTTAGAAGCAGTGCCCACGTCTTATATTTCCGCGGTGCAAATTACGCCTTATTTCGATAGCGGTGCCGTCGAATTAAAAGTGCAGATAGAATCGCCCGTATCTACCACTACTACCCCTGGTATTACCCCCAATAGTTCCCCTAATGCTGCCGCTAGTACCGCTCCTACTTCCCTACCAATTCGAGGGAAAATTTTGGCACCCATGGTTGCCGGTCTGCAAGGAGAATCTACAGAGCTCGGCTCTTTCGAAATAAAAGCTATTTCTACTTCCACTGCTACGCTCTACGGGAAGTTACCACCCGATTTTCGCCCGTGGAGCCCGGAAGATCCTTATCTTTACCGCTACGAACTGCAATACGGAGAAGACCTACTCCAAGGCTATTTTGGAATGCGGAAATTTTCCCTTATCAGCACGAAAGATGGAGTACAGCGACTAGCTCTCAATAACCGCCCCTATGTGCATATGGGAGTACTCGACCAAGGATATTGGAGTGAGGGGTTCTATACTCCCCCGAGCGATGCCGATTTAATTGCCGATATTAAGAGTATGCAAGCGCTCGGTTTTAATATGCTCCGCAAACATATAAAAATCGAATCCGCACGCGCCTACTATCACTGCGACCGCTTGGGAATGCTTATCTGGCAAGATATGGTCTCAGGCGGCGGGCCCTACTGTAAACCTGCTATTTCCGTATTGCCTTTTTTGGGTATTCATTTTAACGATGTACGCTGGGCTCCCCTCTTTGGGCGCCGTAATAACGAAAGTAAAGCCCTCTATAACGAGGAATTATTGCACACTGTAGAGCAACTTTATTCCGTACCCAGCATAGCTTTATGGGTACCTTTTAACGAAGGATGGGGGCAATTTTCCGCTTTAACCGTAGCAAAGAAAATTCGCGATTTAGATCCTACTCGACTGGTAGATCACGCCAGCGGCTGGCATGACCAGGGTGGTGGAGATGTAAAGAGTAGACATATTTATTTCCGCAAACCCCGGATGCGCTCCGATAAGAAAGGGCGAGCATTAGCTCTGAGTGAATTTGGTGGATACAGCTTTGCGGTGCCCGGGCATTGCTACAGTTCCCACAGCTTCGGATATCGGCGTTATAAAGATATCGCTACTTATCAGCAAGCCGTGCTAGAGCTTTTTCGATTCCTGCTAAATACAGGTAAAGATATATCAGCTTATGTGTACACCCAGCTCAGTGACGTAGAAGATGAAGTAAATGGCTTCCTCACCTACGACCGAGCAGTGAATAAATGGCCAGATTCTTCCCTCGCCGCGGCAGAATTACGCCACCTACTTCTCACTCTACGTAAACAAATATAGAAATCTGTCTGCAGAGCAGACCCAACGCGGTGCAAGCTTTTCTCACACATAAACTTTTGCCGCTATTTACCTGCAAATATTAAGCCGTAATCACAGTAAAAGAAGATGAAGAATCTCTTTTTCATAGCTAACATAGTATGTATAGACGTTAACTTTTCGAAGGAAATATATTGTTATCTACAATTTTCTCTACACTTGCTGAAAATCAAGTGTTACTCCTATTTGTATTAGTAGGGTTCGGTGCACTCTTTGCGAAAGTACGAGTAAAGAATATTTCGCTAGGTGCCGCTGCCGTACTATTTTTCGCAATTGCCCTCACTGCTTGGGGTTTAAGTATGGGATACGAGCTGAAAGTAGAGCACGATCTCGGCGTGCTCGGCCTCGCCCTCTTTGCTTTCGCAATTGGCATCAGCTCCGGCCCTTCCTTCTTCCAGACCCTAAAGTCCTCGGTAAAACCCGTATTATTGATGCTGCTCGTAGT
>NZ_CAMXYE010000101.1 GCF_947253055.1 uncultured Arcanobacterium sp.
GTTAAAAATGATGTAAATGTTACAAAAGTAATGAATGTGAATTGTGGGAATTTTGATTTATCTGTTTAAAATTGTTAGTCTTTGTTATATTCTCGTTACAGATAGGTTTTCGACACACCGTGGAGAACCTTGAAAATCGAGATAGCTTAGAGTAAGGCAATTGCGGAAGGCAAGATAGGTCATTATATGAAGCGTTTAGTGAAGAAAGCGGCTGTAGTGAGCGCCGCTTTGCTGTTACCGATATCTGCCACTGCGGTGGCCTATGCGGTGCCAGACGGCGCTGGGCAAGGTCAAACCACCGTAGCTGCTATTGAAGAAGAACTGCAACAGCTCGCAGCGGAGAGCGATAAAGCGCAAGCTAATGCGGCGCAGGCGCAGGCCGATGCGATTAAGACGCAGGGAGCGCTTTTGGCTTCGATTGACGAAGCAGTTAAGGCGCAAGAAAAGGCAGACGCCGTCAAAAAAGACTTACAGGATGCGCAGCGTAGCCTAGGATCTATTGCCCAGGCAATGTATCAGGATTCAGCTGGTAATCTGCGTGATGCTCACTATATATTTGGTGCCGATAATTTAGAGAGTGCATTGCATCGATCGCAAGCTTTTGATTTATTAGCTAGTGGCACCGATGCGAAGATTCAACGCTTTGAAGAATTGAGTAAGACTTCCGCTACTTTGCAAGCTAAGGCAGATGCAAAAGCGGCTGAGCAATCTAAGCAGGCGGAAAAAGCCGAGAGTGCGGTAGCAGCTGCGCAATCGGCAGCGGCGGCAGTAGATAAACAAATTGCCAGTGCCACTAAGCGACGAGATGCTTTAGCTGCAAAATTAGCAGCTGAGCGGGCTACTAGTGTAGAGGCGGAAAGAGCGCGTTTGGCGCAAATGGAAGCAGAGCGGGTGGCGCGTGCCAATGCGGCAGCAGCTAGTGTAGTGGAAGCTGCCCAGCAGAGCTCTCCGACTCCGATTCCGACGCCTGCCCCTGCTCCAACTCCTGCACCGGCCCCTGCTCCAACTCCTGCACCGGCCCCTGCTCCAACTCCGGCGCCGGCTCCGCAGCCCGCTGCTCCAGCTGGTTTAGGGCCACAAATTGCGGCTTATGCACAGCAGTTCTCCGGGGTTCCCTATGTATGGGGCGGAAGCACTCCGGCTGGCTGGGATTGCTCGGGATTTGTTTCCTATGTGTATCAGCATTTCGGTATTAGTTTGCCCCATAGTTCTTATATGATGTATGCCAAGTATGGGCATCTGCAGGTGCCGGCTTCGCAAGCTCGCCCCGGCGATATTATGCACTGGCCGGGTCACGTAGGAATATACGTGGGAGGCGGTATGCACATAGCGGCGCACAGCCCCGGTATGGGCACTTCGGTGAAGCCAGTTTGGGGTAATCCAATCTATCTGCGGATAGTGAACTAAGCTGAGCTAAACTACTAAGGCTTAAATAAAAGTGGGGCGGGAAAATAATTTCCCGCCCCACCTTTATATAGGCAAGAACTTATTTGGCTGATTTTTTGTAGTGGTCATCGGCAGCAGCGCGCTCATAGGAGCGAGCAATTTCTGCTTCGGCTTCTGCACGCCCTACCCAGTGGGCGCCTTCTACGGATTTACCTGGTTCTAGTTCTTTATATACTTCAAAAAAATGCTGAATTTCTAGACGGTGGAACTCGGATACGTCTTCAATTTCCGTGCGCCAAGCAGCTCTTTGATCGCTGGCGGGCACGCAGAGCACCTTGTCGTCTCCGCCGGACTCATCTGACATCCGGAACATACCGAGGGCGCGGCAGCGTATTACGCAACCGGGGAAAGTCGCTTCTTCGAGAATTACTAAGGCGTCCAAAGGATCGCCATCTTCTCCTAGCGTACCTTCGATAAATCCATAATCATCTGGATAGCGGGTAGAGGTGAAAAGTAGACGGTCTAAGCGGATACGCCCCGTTTCATGGTCGAGTTCGTACTTATTCCGGTTACCTTTCGGAATTTCAATGAGTACATCGAATTCCATTAAATCCTCCTTATTTTTAACCGGAGCAAAATTCCCGGTAGATATCTACCGCTCGGAGCGCCGCCGGCGATTTTTACAAATTTCTATCTCTTTAATCTTACCTTGCTTAGAGAGGAAAAATAGTAGTAACTGCCCTTATAATGTGCACGTTAGTACTTTTAACGCCAGGCAGTGTGGGAAAATTTGCGAATGAGTAGAACGAAAATAGCAATTTTGGCTCTAGTGAGTGTGCTGGGGCTTTATATATGTGCCGACGCCTGGGATATAGTGCCGGGATGGTACACGCTCCAAGAGCCGCAAAATAAAGCAGCTGCTTACCCGGCTCCGGAGGCAGGGGCAGCAATCGAGTCTCTGGATTTACCGAGCCGTGATTACTCAGAAATTGCTATACCGGCAGCGGCAGCTCTGCAACAGAAACTGGAGCAGCTGCAGCAAGATAAGCGAATGAGCGGGAAAGTTTCGGCAACCGTCATAGATGCTCCCAGTAAAAAAGTTCTAGCAAGTTTAGATGCGCAGCGCCCGGCAGTGCCCGCTTCTACCAATAAGATATTGACGGCGGCAGCTGCCTTGCAAGAGCTCGGGCCGGATGCGCAATTTCCTACGCAAGTGAAGCTCGCGGGCAAAAAACTCTATTTAGTGGGGGGAGGAGATATTCTCCTCGCAGCTGATAAGGGCAATAAAGATAAGGTAGTGGGCTACAGCGGATTAGGAGATCTGGCGCGGGCGGCCGCAGCGGAATTAAAAAAGAAACAAATCACTAGCGTCGATTTGGCCGTAGATGAATCACTTTTTTCTGGCCCCGATTGGGTAGATGGTTTAGGAGAGACTGAGCAAAACTGGGTTATGGAGAGTTCTCCGCTAGCAATAAATAGAAATTTTCGAGAGCCTCCTTATCCGGAGCCACATCCGGGGCAAGTAGCAGGTGAAGTCTTTCGCCAACACTTAGAGGCAGCCGGAATTGAAGTGAATTTAGTGCCGAATGCGGCTGCTCCAGAAAAAGCAACGGAAATAGCTCGGGTACTTTCGGCTCCACTGCGCGAAATTATTGAGGTCTGCTTAAAAGAATCTGATAATTCTTTGGCGGAGACACTTGGGCATCTTCTCGCAGCTGCGAAAGGTGAGCGAGCAGATTTTGTGGGAGCCGGAAAGAGTGTGAAAGCGGTGTTAGCTGAGCAAGGATACTCTCTTACCGGTATAAATTTGGCTGATTCTAGCGGTCTATCTGAGCAAAATCGCCTCACCGCTGCCTTGCTGGGGCAGGTGCTGCAAGGGGTATGGGATTGTGATAAATGTTCTTTAGCAGCTTTACCGGCGGGATTGCCGGTGGCTTCTCTAAAAGGGACTCTGCGCGATAGATTTCATAGTACCGATATGGCTGGGAAAGTGCGTGCGAAAACGGGATCTTTAGAAAACGTAAGCTCTTTAGCTGGATTTATCTATACAAAAGCTGGGCGTCCCCTTATTTTTGCTATTATTGCCGATGATATTAAACCCGGTACGCTTTATGGCGCGCGCGTGGCGATAGATGA
>NZ_CAMXYE010000102.1 GCF_947253055.1 uncultured Arcanobacterium sp.
TGCCCGATGAAAAGGAATAAAAGATGGATTTAACTACTGTGCATTTAGTCCGGCACGGGGAAGTGCACAACCCGGAGGGGGTTCTCTACGGGCGTCTCCCTGGTTATCATCTTTCTGCGCTCGGAAATGCGATGGCAGAGCGTTTAGCGGAAGTATTTTCGCAAGGTCACGATATTCGCGCCGTTATTACCTCCCCACTGGAAAGAGCGATAGAAACCGGCACACCGACGGCGGATGCTTTCCAGTTGCCGCTGCAGCAAGATATAAATCTGCTCGAGGCGGGTAATCAATTTGAGGGAGAATCCATTAATAAGCGCGGTATGCTCGCCCATCCACGTTTTTGGAAACGCTATATAAACCCCGCCCGTCCTTCCTGGGGAGAGCCCTATAACGAGATATCACAGCGCATGGCGCGGGCAGTGAAAAATGGCTTAGAACAAGGGCGCGGGGGAGAAGTACTTTTAGTATCGCACCAGCTACCCATTTGGGTTTTCCGGCTCTTCATTGAGGGGAAGCCTTATTTCCACGATCCGCGGAAGCGTGAATGTGCTCTCGCTTCGGTGACTTCTTTGAGCTTCGTAGATAATCAGTTGGTTTCGTGGAAATACTGGGAGCCTGCTGCTGAGTTACTGCAGCAGGCGCAAGATATGACTCCTGGCACCTCTGTGGCGGCTAAAAAGACGACGGAAAAGTAAAAGTAGCGCTAGAAACCGTAAAGTAGCGCTAGAAACCGTAGAGGCCTTTACCGTCGTCTTCATCTTTCTGCTCGGCAGTTTTTTCGGTGCTCTCGGTATGAGGATTCGGCTCTGCTTGTGCCTGATTACTAGGCGATGGGGATTCTTCGTCTTTTTCGTCTTGCTCTGAATCAGTAGGCGTTTTCTTATTTTGCGCTCGCTGCTTTTCTTCAAAAGCCTTGCGCCGATTCCGAGCTTCGAGGCGTGCCAAAAAATCGGGATCGTCATCCGGCGCCAAGGGCCCCTTCGTCTTTTTATTGCCACTGCGATACAACTTTTGCAATAAATCTTTTCCACCGATAGGAGTTTCGGAGGTGAGCACTTTTTGATACTTAAAGAACAGCCAAATCGAGGCTCCCAACAGTGGAGCAATGGCAGTTAAAAGTAGCCAGAGCGGTTTACTGATTTTCCCCGGCATCGCTTCGGCCGGGGTGCGGGCACAGTCAATAAATGCATAGATAGTGACGGTGGCCGCCAATAATACAATTGCTACTCTTGCCATACCAGCCATTCTAGTAGAAGTAGGGAGCTAAATTCCATAAGCTACGCTCTGAGCGCAGAGAAAGATAGTTGTTGCAAGCAGCGCGGGAGTTTCTGGCCTATACTCGGGAATTCTTATGCAGAATGGGTTGGGCAATATCTATGAGGCAGAAAATAAGTCCACAACTCCCCACCAGCCATCCGGTAATCCCTAAGGGGGCGGTGGCGGGTATTTTAGTAGCTAAGAGGAAAGCCAGCAGTAGCGCCAGGGAAAAGAATAACTCGTAAAGTCCCGTCTTTTTCAATGCCGAAATAAGGTCTTTCCCTTTTGCTCCGCTTTGCACCGGCCGGTTAATTCTATATACCCACGGGATGAAGGCCAACAACCCCAAAAAGAGTGGATATTTGGGGGCGAGAAAAATTACTAGCAGAAGCGGCGGTAAAGCGGTGAAAACAGCAAAAACTTTTCGAGCTTTTTTATCCCCCAGCCGCACGGCCAAAGTACGTTTGCCGCTCTGCACATCGGTCGGAATATCGCGGATATTATTTACCATAAGTAAGGCGCAGGCGATTAGCCCCATAGCGGTTCCGCTGATCCAGCTATATAGAGGCGCCGTGAGGGTTTGGGTGTAGACGGTGCCCACCGTCGCCATATAGCCAAAGAAAATGAGGACGAAGACTTCCCCCCACCCAGCATAACCGTAGGGTCGTTTTCCGCCGGTATAAAACCAAGCGGCGAGCATAGCTGCTAAACCGGCCCCTAAGAGCCACCATTTTCCGCAGAGCCAAATCAGGACTAGGCCGCACACTCCAGCTGCTACTAGGGATAATAGCGCTGCTCCCAATACGGTGCGAGGGGTAGCTTTTCCTCCTCCGGTCAGACGGGGAGGGCCACTGCGGAAATTGTCTGTGCCGCGGATGCCGTCGGAATAGTCGTTAAAAAAATTGACGGCTATTTGCAGAAATAGTGCCACTCCGAGAGCTAAAAATGCTCGCAACCAAGAAAAAGCTCCTTCATTTAGGGCTACCCCTAATCCAGCGAATACTGGCGCTAGTGAAGCGGGAAGAGTGCGAATACGCGCTCCTTCTAACCAATCGTTCAGCGTGGCCACAATTTCTCCTTCTATTTTTCGTGCCGCTCTATTCTACATTCTTTTCCATATAGGCTTTTGCCCAGAGTTGTAGCTGCCGGCGATCAATTTTCCCAGATTCCAGGCGCGGGAAGTGGGGAGAATTTTCATCCCAGTTTGCAGGCAATTCCGCAAACGCTACCGCCGCTAAATCGAGCCAACTTATTACTCGCTTCGGCACCCAGCCGCCCGTAAATTTTTCTTTTAAGTAGCTGCGCACTGCTGTTTCTACCTGCGGCTTTTCGGTAATAGCAATAGCTGCTTCTCCCCATTTTTTATTAGGAACTCCTACCACCACTGCCACAGTTGAAAACCGGGCGGTAATAGCTTCTTCCACTATTTTCGGAATAATTGTGAGGCCGCCGGTGGTAATGGCGTCATCGATCCGGCCGAGAATTTCTAGCTTTCCGCTGGCCGTAAATTTTCCTAAATCGCGAGTATGGTGGAATCGCGTGCCGGCGCGCAGCGAAAATTCTTTTTCTTCTATCGGAGGAGCGGTCTTTTTCTTTAAATACCCTTGAGCTACGACGCTACCGCCGAGAGAGACCTGCCCATTTTCCGCTATTTCGATTTGGGTATCGCCGATAGCTAAGCCGTTGTATACACAGCCTCCACCCGTCTCCGTCATGCCGTAACTAGTGACGATATTAAGACCGGCTCTCTGGGCCGCGGCTTGTAAATCGGTGTGGAGAGCGGCGCCTCCTATTAGCAGTGCCGTCGCGGGATTCTGCGCCAGCAGCTGCGGATTTTCCAGCATTTCTTGCAGTTGGGTAGGCACCTGTGCGCGATAGATACGCCGGATTCCCGCAATTTTTTCTTTCGCTAGCAAATCTGGCTCTCTGTACTCATAGAAAGGCCGATATCCAGATAATACCGAGCGTAGTACCGCTTGAAATCCGGCAATATGGTGGAGTGGAAGCCGCGTGATCCACGCTCCGGCTCCGCCCATTGCCAACTGGGATACTTGTGCGGAATATATAAGACTTTCCCAGCTGAGAGCCACTATTTTTCCTTCTCCGGTAGTAGAGCCGGAGGTGCGCATCAACACCCCGGTTTCCGCTGGGATATGAAATTGGGAAATTTCTGCTTTTGCCGCTGCTATTGAGGTGCTGTCTCTTATACACATCTCCGAGCCCACGAGACCGTTATTCTAATCT
>NZ_CAMXYE010000103.1 GCF_947253055.1 uncultured Arcanobacterium sp.
GAAGCCGCCACTACTAAGGCAATGCGCGGCGGTTCTCCCACCCACGGTATACCGAATACCGCGCCGGCTACTCCTCCGGCAAACAGCAAAACGGCAAAAAGCGTAAAAATCCACCGCGGATAATGAGCTATTGGCTTTGCAGGCACTTTCGCCAACCTTAAGCCATAATTTTTCCGCATCCGCTCCGGCGTGGGCAAAGCCCGGCAGAGCGCCTGCTCCCATAAATCAGGCATTCCCGCCACTAAATGTGCTTCCCACGCATCGCGAATTGCGACCGTCATAGTGTACGAGGGGCGGTCGGGGGCAGAAACCGCGGGGCGGAACCAGCCTTTCCCAGAATCGTGAATTGACTGCACTACTGAAGGCAAACCGGAAGCGCGGAAAATCTTTTCTGCAAAAGCCGCCGCGGGCGCACCGCGCAACTCCGCTTCTCCTTCTCCTACATATATCTGTAGACGCGCAGAAATCGCCGCTAATTCGGCCTCCGCCGTCAATTGCGTGATATTGGGGCGCTGCACTGACGCCTGCAAAATTTCTTTTACGGGCGCCAATCCCTGCCCTTGCAGCGCCGAAACAGGGTAGATAGGCACATCTTTTAAGCCATCGGCTATAAGCAAGCCGCGCAAATCTTCTATAATCCGATCCGCGCCTCCCGCCGGCAAAGTATCTACCTGATTTAAGACCACCAACATGGAATCTGCCCGATCAGCCAAGGCTTCCAAGTATTCGCGATGCAAGAGATGGTCGGCATATTTTTGCGGATCAACTACCCAAATCAAGACGTCTACTAGCGGAAGAATTTTCCCGACGAGCAAGGAATGGCCAATCTTCACCGAATCGTGATCGGGAAGATCGAGCAATACTAGACCTTCTAATTCGGCTGGAGTAGGAGTGAGAATTGAATCATGCACAATGCGCCGACTTCTCTCTATCTCCAGATAATCCAACAGTTCAACCGCTTCCCCACTCCAAGCACAAGCAGTAGGGCGCTCCGTGGTGGGGCGCAGCTCTCCGGCGTCGGCAAATTCGAGACCCGTCAGCGCATTAAAAAGGGTAGATTTCCCCGAACCCGTGCCTCCTACCAAGGCAGCTACGGCAAAATTCCCTCCGATGTGGAGGCGTTTTTCCACTTTTTCTAAATCAGCTAGAGCGCGCTCGCGCACCTGGTCGGGAAAATAAGGAGCCGCCGTTTGGAGCATATCTCTCATATCTTCCAAACGCTGATATAGCTGCTGCGTTTGCGCAGAAAAATGCGCGCTCTCTGCCACGGCTCCCCTTTCCTTGCTCATCTAATTTCCTTGCTCCATCTAAGCTCTATAATAAGCGATTATCTTTCATTTTTTCTTTTCTACGCCGCCAAGCAGCCCATTGCCGTTAAGAATTTATTCCGCCACGCAGCCCATCTCCACCAGGCAACCTAGCCCCGCCAAGCAGCCCATTGATCAGAGGCGCGATTACTGGAGCGCTTAGGAGTTAGCCGAATACGGAAAATGACGCCGAGAAACCCACAAAGGATAACGCCGAAAAACTCGCGGAGAATGACGCCTAAAATTCCGCTAATAATCCCCCGCTAAAATTCCGCTAAAAATTCACTCGCGCGCGCCCGCAAGGCCGTGCTATCTCCCACTTCTACCTCTGCTAAGACATCCGTATAGTAAGCCACTAATTCGGCAAGCGTCTCCCGCACGATTTGGGCTAACGCCCGCCGCGCCTCCCAGACCGAACTCTCTAGCGAGATTTTGGCTGCCGCGCGCCGCGCTCCTACGATACCTCCGGCTGCGGCGCCGATTAAAGCAGCGTTACCGGCAGGGCTTAGCCACGCATTAGCTCGGCAATTTCTCCCTAATATCTGCAAATTTTCTTGCCACCGCGCCAGCGCCTTATCCACTAATTTTTCTGGATCAATCTCCTGCCGCGCGCGCGGCACAAAGTTGCTGGTATCTACCACGTCTTTTTCCCAAGATTTTTCGATAGCAGCCTGCGCCGTCACGATTCCTTGCATCAAAGCCAACTTCGCAGAAGTAAACACCGGATCAAACACTTGCCGAGCTGCTAAATCTCGCTTTGCACTGTAGCGGCGCAATACTAGCGGAGGTTTTTTCAGAGCCACTAGGCCGGCCAAAGGCCCTCCGGTCGCAGCCGCCGCCAACCACGCCGTAGTAGGAGCACCTTGCCCAAATCTTCCCGCTTCGATATTAGCCACTAGCTTTTCGAGCGGCGCCCGCGCTCCCTCGTGCGCTTTATCGCGTAAATCTGTAAGTGCGTGCTCCTGCGCTTCTAGGCCGTCTGCCAGCCGTAATAAATCGGCGCGCAGAGTGGGGAAAGTAGCTGCCGTGGTGCGCTGCACCAAGCTGTCAGCCATTTTCGATTCCGCCACCACCTGCAACCAATTTTGAAGCTCTGCTACGGCGGCAACCGGCAATAATCCTTCCATCGCCCCTTGATCGGGAATAATAAAGAGCGGGCTATCTTCCATCCCTAAATCGTTGATGCGCTGGCGTAAATCCCGGCTAATAGCATCTATCGCTTCCGGGCGCACCCGATTCAAAATAACTCCGCAGGTAATTCCGCGCTGCCGCGCCAGCTGCAAGGTATCCCAAGCTACCGCGTCTCCGTAGCGCGCCGCCGTCGTCACAAATAACCATAAATCGGCCGCATCTAAAAGACGGTTAGAAATTTCCCGATTTTCCTGCTCAATCGTATCTAAATCCGGAGCGTCCACTATTACTATCCCCGGAATAGCTGCCTCCGATACACAGTAAGTACCTAAGTCTTTCAACATATGCTTATCTAAAGCAGCGGCGTCGGTTGGGTGCAGCACAACTGCCGGAATCCGTGTGGTGGGGCGCATGATTGACGCAGCAGAAACTTCTTCCTGGAGCAGCGAATTCACAATCGTAGATTTTCCCGCCCCTGAAGATCCACCTAACACCACCAGCGCCGGCATATCTGCAGCTTCTAAACGAGGTAATATCCGCGCTTCTAGCTGCGTAAGGAGCATTTTACGCGTTTCATTTAGTTCCTCTGCTCCCGGCATTACAAGCGGCAGCTCCGCATTGCGCAGAGCCGCAATTGTACCCTGCACTAATTCGATGTGGTGGTGCGGAAGAGAATTCGTATCCATATATCTATTATGCACTTATATATTGCATTTATTACTTATCCACCAGTAAGCGGCACTGGGCTTGCTAGACTTTCTCGAAACCGAGTAGATTTACTTAGTGCTGGCCTCCATAGCTCAATGGATAGAGCACCGGCCTTCTAAGCCGTAGGTTGTGGGTTCGAGTCCCGCTGGAGGCGCTAGGGTTTTCCTATTTTTAACGAGGTGAATGTTTTGGCTGGGCAAGAAGCTCCAATTGTTTGGATTGATTTGGAAATGACCGGGCTGGATCTGGAAAAAGATGCCATTGTAGAAATCGCGGTCGTGGTGACGGACGGAAATTTGCAGCCCTTGGATACGGGATTGAATTTAGTCGTTAAG
>NZ_CAMXYE010000104.1 GCF_947253055.1 uncultured Arcanobacterium sp.
GCCGGTGAACTGAAAATTGGCGAAACGGTACAGATTTCCTATGTAGATCAGAACCGAGCCGGTATTGATCCGGAAAAGACCGTTTGGGAAGTGGTTTCTGACGGTTTGGATTATCTGAACGTAGGGAATGTGGAGATGCCTTCGCGCGCCTACGTATCTGCTTTTGGTTTCAAAGGCGCTGATCAGCAGAAACTAGCGGGAGTGCTCTCCGGAGGAGAGCGGAATCGACTCAATCTAGCGCTCACTCTCAAGCAGGGCGGAAATCTCATTCTGCTCGACGAACCTACTAACGACCTAGACGTAGAGACGCTCGGTTCCCTCGAAAATGCGTTATTGCAATTCCCGGGATGTGCAGTGGTAATTACCCACGATCGCTGGTTCCTAGATCGCGTAGCTACTCATATTCTGGCTTGGGAAGGTACGGAAGCCGAACCCTACAACTGGTATTGGTTTGAAGGAAATTTCGAAGGCTACGAGAAAAATAAGGTAGAGCGCCTAGGTGCAGAAGCAGCTCGGCCCTCTGCCGTTACTTACCGAAAACTGACTAGAGGATAAATGCATACGCTATACGTAATATTTTCGATACTGGCGGTGGTAGCTGCGATACTGATCGGGGCAATCGTGGTGACGGCGTGCATCCACATGATGCGCCACCGCAACGAAGTCCCGGAAGAGGATTTACAAGGGCCGGTGCGCAGTTACATTGCGGAAGAGTCTGATATTTAGCGATTCTCCTAGTCTTTGCAAGATTATCGCAGTAAACTAATAAAAGTTACTGAAAAATTTTTCATAAAGGCTGTATTCCTATCTATCTGCAGTTCGTTGATACTGGCGTCCGGGAACTATCTAGGTAGCGGATATTGATGAGGCAAGGGAGAAAATCATGGGTGCCATTTCTGACCGGAGTAAACTGGAAAATCTGGCCAATTCCTATGGCATTACCGCTGATTTTTGGGGATACGACGGGCAGCATAGAAGCGTATCTGACCAGACTCTTATCCAGATTCTCGAATCGATGGGCGTGGAAGATCTTTGCGATGAAACCATAGATGCAGAGATCCAAAAGCGGCAATATAAATCTTGGGAAACTGTATTGCCTGCGTGCACGGTAGTTCGATTCGATAGCCACAATATCCTCGCTGCGCACGTACCCCACGGAGCGCAGATAGAGATATGCGTAGAATTGGAGCAGGGCGGCGAGCGCGCATTGGTGCAGCAAGATGATTTCACCCCGCCGCACACCATAAAAGGAGTGCTCACCGGGCAAGCCAGTTTTGCTATTCCAAGCGATTTACCTCTCGGCTATCACACTTTAGTGGCCAAAGTGAGTAGCGATAACAGCACGGAATGCCAGCAGGCACCTCTCATCGTCGTCCCGCAATCACTGGATCTAATAAATGAGCAGACGCCCTCGGCCTGGGGAATGATGATGCAGCTCTATTCGGTGCGCTCGCGAGAATCCTGGGGAGTAGGAGATTTAAATGATCTCGCGGAAACTGCATCTCTTTTCGGAGATCTGCAGGCTGATTTTTTGCTAATTAACCCCCTGCACGCTGGAGAACCGATCGGGCATCTTTCCCCTTCTCCTTATTTCCCTAGCACCCGGCGTTTCTTTAATCCGCTTTATATTCGCCCGGAAGATATCCTCGAGGTGGCTTATCTGAGTGCACCGCAGCGTTCGCTAGTCACCTGGGCAGGTGAAAAAGTTAAAAAAGATTCGCTGCGCAACGATTTAATAGATCGAGATAGTGCTTGGAGCGCGAAGTTAGAGGCTTTGCACGTGATTTACCAGGCGGGGCGTTCGCAGGCACGGCAGCGTTCTTTTGAAAGATTCCGGGCGCGCGCTGGGCAAGGTCTAGAAGATTTTGCGCTCTGGTGTGCAATCTATGAAAAGTATGCCGGCGAGATACCAGCTGAATTGCAAGATATTTCTTCACCGTTCGTAGCGCGGGAGCGCATTAGCCTTAGTGGGCGAATCGAATTCTGGGCTTGGCTCCAGTGGATACTGGATGAACAGCTAGAAACTGCGCAAAAAGTAGCTAAATCGGCGGGAATGAAATACGGAATTTGCCACGATTTAGCGGTAGGAGCTCATCCATATGGAGCAGATGTGTGGAGCAATCCCGAAGTCTATGCTGCGGGTTTCACCGTGGGGGCTCCACCGGATATGTACAATCAACATGGGCAAAATTGGTCGCAGCGCCCGTGGAATCCCGATACTCTCGCAGCTCAAGCGTATAGGCCTTTGCGAGATACTCTTCGCACTATTTTCCGCCATGCCGGAGCGCTCCGGATCGACCACGTGATGGGGCTCTTCCGCCTATGGTGGATTCCGCAGGGTGAATTACCGAGTGCTGGAGCTTATGTGCGTTTCGACCACGAAGCTATGGTAGGTATTTTGCTTCTCGAAGCGCAGCGGGCAAATGCGGTGGTAATAGGCGAAGATCTCGGCACAGTCGAACCGTGGGTGCGCGGCTACTTGAATGAGCGCGGAGTGCTGGGCACATCCGTATTCTGGTTTGAAAAAACCGCTGACGGCCGCCCGCTAGACCCGGCAGAATATCGGCGGGAAGTGCTAGTGACGGTGGATAATCATGACTTACCGCCGATTGCGGGCTACTGGGCAGAAGAGCACATTGATTTACGGGCGCACTTGAATTTGTTGGTGGAGTCAGAAGCGGAGACGCGGGTAGCTGCGCAGCGGGAACGCCAGCAGGTGCAGGAGCGGCTGGAAGAATATAATCTTTTAGGAGAGAATCCTACCGAGCGGGAAATCTGCGAAGCATTACACCAGTATGTGGCAAAGACTCCGGCGGTACTCTTTGGAGTTTCACTGACTGATGCAGTAGGTGAAAGGCGAATCCAAAATCAGCCCGGTACCGACACCGAATATCCAAATTGGCAATTTCCCCTTGCTGATGGCACAGAGCAGGTAGTCTTAGTAGAGGAATTAGCTGCGAATCCGCGGCTCACTTCACTAGTGAAGGTTTTAAATACGGCGGTGCACGGAGAGAGGAATAGTGAGGATAACGGAAGAAGTTGCTGCTGAACGCCCTCATTTGCAAGCGGAAGAGGTGGTAGCCGCCTGCGGCGGAATTACCAATATCCGCCGGATTGACGGCAGCATTTCCCGTATTACTCTTTTCTTATTCGATATGACGCTGGTGGATGTACTGCGCCTACGGCAAATGGGTATCTATAGTGTAGTGATTCAGAAAGAAAGCGTGCAGTTAATTATCGGCCCGGAAGCCGAAACTCTTCTCTATAAAATTGCAGAAAAATTCGGTAATCCGGAAGAAAAATTTTAAGACGGCTCTGGGGCGGAGTGCTCC
>NZ_CAMXYE010000105.1 GCF_947253055.1 uncultured Arcanobacterium sp.
TTGAACTGCACTTTTCTATCTAAGGCGACAAAAATTTCTAAAAATAAAAACTCTTTATTGCAAAAATAAATCAGCCTATTGTTGTTTAAGACAACTTATACGATATTAATCAAGGTCTAGGCCTGCCCTCGTCATACGCTATACTTTAAGCATGGTGAAGCAGCAAGATTCGATCGCCAACGACCATTTTGGGCAAATTAACTCTACAAATTCAGTCAAAGCCCCTAAACGCGCAAAACAACGAGCGGGAAGTGGGGTTCGCTCTACCTCGCTACGCGATTTCAATTTAAGTCTGCTGCTAAAACACGTAATCACCGAAAATGAACCACCGTCCCGCGCCCGCCTATCCCAGATTACTGGATTAAATCGCTCTACAGTCACTCGCTTAGTGGATTACCTAATTGAATGTGGAATGGTCACCGAGCAAGAGCTAGTGGTAAATGGAGCCGGAAGACCTGCTATACCACTTGCACCTGCTCAACGCACTCATACCGCAATTGGTATTGAGCTGGATCGCACTTCTATTAATCTGCAAGCCGTCGATCTAGCCGGGCTAGTAATTGCTGAAAATTACATTGAGTATTCGAGTAATGATTTTACGAAAATTCTAGAAACTACTCACCGCATTATAAAAACTGCTGTAGAGCAAATTCAGCACGCCCAAATTAACTTAGTCGGAATTACGCTTGCCATGCCGGGACTAATCGACAGCGAAGGCACGAGCATAGTAGATACCCCAAGCCTGAACTGGCCGGCTACTAATATAGCTGCACAGTTCGAAGATTTATGCCAAACTACCCATACCCCTATTACCCTTCTTAATTCCGCTACGGCCGCCGGAATAGCCGAACAATACTTCCGACAAAAAGATGGAATTATAAATGGAGATTTCATCTATATTGGCGGGCAAAACGGTATAGGTGCCGCTCATATGGCACAAGGAAAATTCCCAGATCATCCCACCAGCTGGGGAGGAGAATTAGGGCATACTTTCGTAAGTGACAGCGGAAAAATCTGTACTTGCGGGCGCGCCGGCTGTCTAGAAGCCTATGCCGGACGAATGGCGATTATCGAACTCGCGGGATTACCGCCCAATTCTACCGATGGTCATCTCCAAGCGGCGCTCGCTCGAAAAGATAAAAATGCAGTAGCCACTTTGCATACCACCGGTACTTTACTAGGAAGAGCTGTTTCTAATTACGTTAATCTAGTAGACACTACCGAAATTCTTGTCGGCGGCTACCTACGCGCCCTTTTCCCTTATTTTAAGCACTCTTTCATTAAGGAATTAAATCGCAGCTGCCTGCGCGAACGGCTTTCTCCACTCCGCGTCGACTGCTCAATTTCCGGAAGTAATGCACCTAGCTTCGGAGCAGCTTGGTCGGCAATTCACAGATATATATCTACTCCCGGTATCTGGCATCCGATTCCCAGTGAACTCTTAAATTTCAAATCTGCCGTATCTAGCCCCACGATTATTCTCGATGACGAGGAAGATAACTAACTCGCAATAAAAAGATTCGCTTAAAAGCAATAAAACTATCTCCCCGATTCACGAAATTTGCTGGCCGAGCAGGCGTCTATAGGCCGGATTATCTCTCAGCTCTTGCTGTGTACCTTGGGCTACTATTTTTCCATCGTCCAGCATGATTATGTAATCGGCGATAAGAATAGAAGTTAAACGATGTGCAATAACTACGGTGGTGCGCTCCGCCCGCGCGCGGCGAATATTCTTGGCAATGGATATCTCTAAGAAAGGATCGATATTAGCCAGAGGCTCATCGAGAATAAGCATGTCGGGGTTGCGCAAAAAGGCGCGGGCTATCCCGATACGCTGGCGTTCTCCCCCGGAAAGAGTAGTACCCCGATCGCCAATTTTCGCTTCTAGACCACCGAGCTCTCTAATCAATTCAGCAATATCTGCCTCACCTAACGCTTGCCAAATATCGGCGTCGGTAGCTTGTGGATTAGCTAGCACTAAATTATCGCGCACAGTTCCGGCAAAAATATGGCAATCTTGCGGCACAAGTGCGAGGCGCTCCCGATATTCATTAGGCACATAGGCACGCAGATTTTTTCCATCGAAACGCAGCATTCCGGCCTGTGGATCAAGATAGCGCATAGCTAAGTTGGCCAGAGTAGTCTTCCCCGCTCCGGATTTCCCTACAATAGCAATCGAACGGGCCGGAGTGGCGGTGCAGCTCACCCCGTCAATCATGGGATTATTTTCCTGATAGGAAAATACTGCTTTATCGACCACTAGATAATTTTCTTCGTGTGGATAGGAGTCATATTCCTGCTCCGCAATGGCCGGAATCGGATCTTCGGCATTGAGAATCGTATTTATGCGATGTGCGCAAGCGCCAATTTCTCCTACCCGCCCCAGCATCCCTACTAATGTATTCGCAGGGGTAGGCGTCAATCCCGCCAAAACTACCGCTACTGGTAGCAAAGCGGGATTTAAACTCCCGGCGAGCACCCAGCCAGTTAGCACTACGAGCAATATCGTGGAGCCCACGGTAGTGGCAATCATAGCGAAAGCCGATTCTCCCGCTTTTCGCGTAGCTTGCGCATTTTTTATAGTTTGAATCCGGCGCGTCAAATCAAGTATCAATTGATTCTGCTTCGGTACCATCCCGAGCGAGCGCAATTCACGCTGGCCTTGGATGGAATCCAGTACTGCAATTCGCAACTGCACTAATTGAGTGCGGAGCTCTTTACCTTGCCGGCGTTGTAGAGGCATGAGGAAAAAAGGAAATATAATCATAGCCGCCACCGGAATGACCATTATTAACCCCAAGGGACCAATTAAAGCAACTAAGAAAGCTATAAATATCGTGGGGCTGAAAACTGCACATATTGCGGTAGAAGCAGTGTGTGCATAGAACCATTCCAGTTGCTCTGCATCGTTCATAGCTGCCGATGCGATATCGCCAGTACGTTTTCCTTGCAATCCGAGCGGGGCAATTCTCTCAATAGCGCTGTAAATATGTACCCGAAATGTGTGCAGAATTCGATAAGCGACCTCGTGCGACCACCAGACTTCAAATAAGTTACTCACCGCATGCACAGCCACTAGGGTAAACACTAAAATCAATACAGGAGTTAAAGAGGCACTTTGATTGAGAATGAACTGCGTAGAGGCCCAGACTGAACCAATTGCCACCCCCACTACACTTATTTGCGCCAAAGCAGTGACAATAGTGGAGGCCAAAAAAAGCGGGAGACACTCACGGAGTCTTTTCAACAATGCAAAAAAATCGCGAAAGATTGGG
>NZ_CAMXYE010000106.1 GCF_947253055.1 uncultured Arcanobacterium sp.
ATCGAGAAGCACTCATCTAAGGAATAGGTGCGGCTCCCTACCTGCGCTTTTCCTTGCACAGCCATACCGGCTAATTTACGGGTGATATTTACGCCTTCTTTTTTCCCTTGTGCGCGGGCATTCGGGACGCGCGAAACGAGTACCAGCTGCCCGGCGGGCGGCGCATAGGAAGCTTCGATAGTGATTTCTCCGATGTGCAGATTCAAATGAATTTTTCCATCCGCTGTGGTGAGGATATCTACATCGCCGCGGATGCCACGATAGGATACATGCTCCCGTTCGGGGCGGAGCTGTACAGAAGTGTCGAGACCGCCGGGGAGGGTGATGGCAAAATCGTTGAGCCGGCTGGTGCTGCGTTCAAAAATGTAGCCAAAGATATTAGAGACGATGCCGGCGCGTACCACCGTGGCACCGATAATTACTTCTTTGCCGAAAATCCCGCTAAAGCGCCAGCGCTTTTCCGCGGCGAAGCGCATCCAAGCTGGCCACTGGTATTTCTGAGCAAAACGGTGATAATCAATTTGGGGAAGTGCGCCGTTATAGATTCCAAAGGGAATAGATCCATCTGGAGCTGGCACTTCTCGAGGTGAAGTAGGTAATTCCGCGATAGGTGTTTGGTAGGTGATAAACGGGTTAGTGGCTGGTAATTCCCCGATAACTTCATTGTCAGCAGGTTGGAAAATCATACACATATAATACGTTAAAATTTCTCCTTAGGTTTACAAAACTCTAATAAGTGTAATATGTGTTACGAAAATAGGTGAAGTGTAAAGGGCTTTAGTCCCACTAAAAACGCGTTTCGGCAAGGAATATCGGCTTATGTGCGGTAAAATTATGGCAGCCTCTTATATTTAAGACGCTTTTTATGCGAAAAAATAAAAAGATTTAGGAAGATCATGGAACAACAAGATTCATTTTCAGATTTTATGACCGGTATCTCTACTCCGGGCATGATTAAGTGGGAGGATATGCCCACTTATAATACGATTATGGCGCTGGCCGCCGGCGTGGGATTAATACTCGTCGCTTTCTTTATTTACGAGCTGCTGCAGAGCGTGAAGAATAAGAAACCGGTGAATACGGATTCTTTTGCACTCGCTTTTGCGGTATCAGGAATCATTCAATTCTGCACTGGTTTACATATGACTCTCACCTGGCCACTCGCTAAAGGTGGATTCGCTTACGACAACATAATTTTCGGCGAGACCACTCTCCCCTTCGGAGTGCTGCTGCTGGTGGCGGCCTTCTATCTCTGGAAGCGGGGCAAAGGAATCGGAGAAGCCGAAAACCCACTTCGCGCGGTGGCACAGAGTGCGAAACCGGTATCTATTTTTATCGGCGCCCTGGGCTTAGAACTCTTTGCGATTACCATGGCGGGTTTGATCTACCGTCTCTATGCTGCACCCGTACAGGAGCCAATCTCCGGATTCTTCTCTCCCTATCCGTGGTTTGAAGCTATTTTCCTCTCGATACTTTTCTTCCTAGCTGGCCTGGGAGCATTCCTCACGCCGATAGCTGCTTTCCAAATTGCTAGTGGAAAGACGGAGACGAGTGGAATTAGCGCCATCAAAACCTCGATGGTTTGCTGGACGATTTCGGGAGTTGCTTTTATGCTTTTCGGAGCGATGAATTTCTACACCCACATCGGATTTATTCTCAACACTATCTAAGGTAGTGGCGAAATCTAAAGCAGCGTCACCCAGAGGGGGAGGCAGCAAAGTATTTCAATAATTCCGATTTTTCGGGCAGGAAGACGGCGGGGGCGCCGGCGATCTACGTAAAGTAGCAACGCCGTGCGCCCTAGCCATATTCCGGCATAAAGTATCCAGATCCAGCTCAGCAGCTGATAGTAATACAGGGCAGAAATTACGAGGAGCGAAAAAAGATGCCACCCTATGCTGCGCCATCTAGCTGAACGCTGCCCGCGCTCGCGGATAAGGGCTTTTACGTGCAGCACAGAGCCGAAGAAATAACCAAAAGTGGCGAGGATTTCGCAAGTAAAAACAGCAGAGTCAGCTGCTAGCCACGCTGCCGGTGTGGGGTAGGCGGCCACCAGCGCCATAGTGCAGGAAATAAAAGTGGTAAAAGCGCCGCTGCGCACACTTCGTTCTGCGTGCGTCTTTAGGCAGTACAGCGCACCTATTCCGGGTGCGGCAAGAATGGCTGCCCATCCGAGTAGACCCCAGCCACGTGCCCAGAGCGTCAGAGCGGAAAAGAGTGCCGTACCGAGTAAATAGGCGAAAAGTGGTGCTCGGTAGTTTTGCCGGCGCGGTGAGCGAGTTTTCCAGTAGAGGGAGAGCTGATAGAAACTGAGGTAGGCGCCGATCCAAGCGCCGGTTAAAGTCACCTGCCCCCAGGTAAAATTTGCCGCTTCCACTAATCCGGCGGTGAGTGGAATGAGCAGTATCGCATAAGCGCCATGCTGGCGGGGGAGCCGCAAAAAATTTTTCGCCATAGCTAATTTCTAGCACGGACGCGAAAACTAATGCTATATTCTTTGCGCGGATTCACTATTCTTTGCGCGGATTCACTCTGTATTTCTGAAGGCAGAATCGCTAAGCTAAAAGCAGCCGTGAGAGCAAAAGTAACCGTGAGAGCGCAGAAACGCAGGAGTGCAGATGTATATACCGCAGCAGTATCAAATATCGGAAGCGCAGGCCTTGGAGCTAGTGGAGAAAATTGGCCGCGGGCAGTTCATCGGGCAAGTAGCGGGGCGCTGGGAATCCACCTTGCTGCCGTTTTTAGTGGAACGGCGGGGAGAAAAAATAATTGTGCAGAGCCATATCTCGAAAGTTAATCCGCAGTGGAAATGTAGCGGCAGCGGCTTAATCGTGGTGAACGGGGTGCAAGGGCAGGTGCACGGAGTTGATCTGCCGCCGAATCCGGTGGGGGCGCGCCTGCCGCGGGTGCCCACTTTAGACTATATACAGGTGCATTTACGGGGAGAGTTCTTCGCTTACACCGATCGCGAGTGGAAAATAGCGCATTTGCAGAAAATGTTGCAGCGCTTTGAAGGCGATTGGAATCTCAGTGCTGAGGATCAGAAACTCCTCGACAATGCACTGCCGGCTTTAGTGGGAGTTGAGATGGAAGTGGCAGAAATAGCTGGAAAAGCGAAGTTACACCAAAACCTGCTTCCGGAAGAAATCTCTTTTACGGCAGAAAATATGGCGGCCCGCGGCGGAGAATATGCAGAAGTGGCGCAGGCTATGGAAAAAATAGCGGTGCCGTGGGCGCAGGAGCGCGAAGCGCG
>NZ_CAMXYE010000107.1 GCF_947253055.1 uncultured Arcanobacterium sp.
CCTTAAGGTTTCCGCCCGCCTGTTCTATTAATTCCGCTATTTAGAGTAGTTTATAGCTCGCGCTTTCGCCGATAAACCAGATAACCACCCATTCCGGTAATAGCACACAGCGCGACGAAAACTTTCACTAGAGAAGCTCCCGTCTGCGGAAGTCCCGGCCGCTTCGGCTCTACCCCCGGAGGCGGCGTATTGGGTTGCGGCGTATTAGGAATATACAGCACCGCTCCGTCGTACTGCTGCGTATCATCTCTCGGAAGTGCATGGAAAGAGAAAGTCAACGGTTTCTCCAGCAATTTATATCCTTGCGGAGCTTTAACTTCTCGCAATTCATAAATATATTCGTGCTCATCATTGCTCATAAGCAAAGTCCAGCCGAGTTTCCCGTCATCTCCCTTGATCTTAACTTCTCCGTCTTTCCCAGTAGTGAAAACTAACGGAGCAGCTTCTTTTTGTTCCGGGGTGAGTTTCCCTACCATTGGCTCTGCTTTTCCATCTTTAATCTGGTAAAGAGCAAATTCAGCACCGGCCAGATTCGTACGCAAATCTCTCGCATCGTGCTTATGCAAGGTAATTCCCGGATTTGGCGCATATCCTCCAAAGGATAAACGCAGAGCTACCGTACCGGAAGTATTCGACTCTTCGCTTCCGACCGTCACTTTATTGCTGTAATTTACTACTTTTTCTCCGATTACCTTTGCCTTATAAGTGATTACCACTTTCTGTTTATTAGGAATCTGCATCCGCAATACACCATCCTGATAAACCGGGCGGTACTGATAATCTGCCGGAGTCATTTGCAAAGTTTCCGGTTGCAGACGCAAATTAACCATCTCATCTTGGAAAGCTAAACTATTAGCTCCATTGGCAATATCCAGGCCACCCGGATTTACCGTGATTTGGAAAGTAGCAGTGTAGCCATTACTACTAGAAGGCTTCTCCGTGATTTCCTTAGTCAGAGGTTTATACGCATATTCTCCCGTGGTTTCCTGCGTATTTACCGGCCCCCAGAGAGCTTTATTCTTTACCTGTAGGCCATCTTTATTCTTATTAATGTCATCTAAAGCTGCCCGATCCTTCGGAATCAATGCATAGTTCAAATAGTACGTAGAATACATTTCTCCATCTGAATAGCGCGGTAAATCTTTCTTAGCTACCTCAAAAAGAATTTCACCCGCTTTTTCAGTTACTTTAACTTTCGCTGCTCCCGATATATTCGGCTGCGGATCTTTCACTAGTTTTAACTTATCCGCCACGAATTTATCAGTAATCTGGAAAGTATCGCCTTCGTATTTATCAAGGCCTTCGAGCTGTAGATGGTAATTAAATACCGGATAATCCACTCCGTCAATTTCTTTCGTAGTGACGCCCGTGAAGCTCTTACGGAGTCCCTCTATATCTGGTGTGGCGACTGCCGAAGCATTCCGCACTACATCATTAGCGGTGGCTTTTACCTGATTAGTGTGCCGATACAGGCTAGATTCTCCAGCCCGGTACGCCGCTATCCAAGCCTGATCGTTATCAGTGGTGAAAGTAATCTCCACTTTCCGCTCGGCTTTCTTACCATTTTCATCTAAAAATGGGTTCAAGCCCTGATGCTGCTTTGCTTTATCTTTATAGAAGGTGAGGGAGAATCCGCGTTCGGGATGCTCGGCGTTGCGCGCAAAAGCGTAGCTTTCCTCTCCAATCAGACCTTTTACCTCAATCTGCGCATTTTCTGGCAAAGTATCTTGGAACCGTTTATCTCCTAGCGTCAGAGCCGGCAGTACATCTTCCAGCACCAAAGAATCGTAACCTTGCGGTACGACATTCACAATCACCTGCCAAGAAACTTGATCTTTAGATTGCGTGAGCATCTTCTTTTCTACATTAAAAAGATGCGGTGGGCGCAATGGATCTGAAGAGGTAGTTACTTCTTCTGGAGGGGTCTGCGGATTGCCGTCATCGCTAGTAGCTTTGTTTTGTACCGTGGTAGGGGCAATTTTCTTACTCACATCTACCTGCGTAGTGTAGGTAATTTCGTAGCTGGAGTATTCCGGATCATCTGCTGGTAATTTATAAGACCATTCTGAATCCGTAGCTTTCGCTAGCTCTGCCCACGGAATGATTTTCTCCGTCTTAGTGGATTTTCCTTCCGCATCGGGCTTAGTAGTATTAACTACTTTTATCCCTTCCCCGGAATACTTCACCATATCGCGGATTTCTTCCGGCACAAGATCGCTAATGGTATATCCAGTGAGCTTCAGCTTGTGGTACTCATTTACTTGCAATACCCAAGATTGCTCATAAATCCCCGAAGCAGGAGCCGTTTCCTTTGCTCCTTGCGCCTTCTTAGTAATAGTGCCTATCTTTAGTTGATTCTTAAGATTATTCTCAGTTTCTTTCGGATTAGGCAGCTGATCGGTACTTATTTTTACCTTATTAGTGGTCTGCTCTAAAGTGCCACCCTCGGCCGGATCAATCTTGCTGTAATCCACGGTAGCAAAATAAGTAATAGTCACTTCTTCTTTATGCACCATTTTCGGAATTACCAGCTTAAAACCATTATCGGTATAATCTGGCTTCCCCGGCTTCGGCGCACGCTTATTAGTGGATTTTACCTGCAGATTCTTCGGATCAGTATCCAGCTTAAGCGCACTATTTTCCCCGCCCGTGATTTGGTCGGTAATTTCAATATTCTCGTTAGTGTCAATAGATTTGACCTTAATTGTGTAGAACACCTTACCGGCCGAAAAATCGTGCCGAGCCGTCTTCGTAATACTAATATCCGGATCATCAGATACCCGCACCTGCAAATTTATCCCCGCAGCCAGCGGAATTATATCTGCAGCAGGCGTAAATTTGATGTCAAAAGTGGCAAAGAATTCCGCCTGCTGGGAGGCTTCTAAAGCCTCGTCTTTCGCCAATTGCACATGCAGCACATTATCTTTTATTTCGTAAGTATTATTTTCGACTGCCCCTTCTGAGGTCTGGATAGTGAATTTGCCTTTTTGATGCGGGAAAGCCTGCAATCCCGCTGGGAGTTTATAAGTCAAATCTTTTCCACTGGGGATTTGCCCACCCGGCACTCCCGGCTTTTCGCGGAATTTTAACCGCAACTGGTAGGGAGTATCAGTGTGTACAGTAAATTTTCCATCTTCTCCGGCAGTTAGTTCTTGCCCGCCATAAGAAAT
>NZ_CAMXYE010000108.1 GCF_947253055.1 uncultured Arcanobacterium sp.
TGCGCGGCGTGCCGGTGTGGGCCACTCTAGTCGGCCTAGAGGAAGACGGAGAGATAGTCTTAGGGATGGTCTCCGCACCCGCCTTAAATCGCCGTTGGTGGGCAGTAAAAGGGTTGGGAGCCTATACCGGGCGTTCTTGGACCACTGCCCAGCCATTGCAGGTATCGCGAGTGAGCCGTATCGAAGATGCTTCGCTTTCCTATTCTTCTCTCCAAGGCTGGCAAGAGCGTAACCAATTGCGCGCTTTTCTCCGCCTCGCCCAGGCCGCTTGGCGCACCCGCGCTTATGGCGATTTTTGGTCCTATATGCTCGTAGCTGAGGGCGCCGTAGATATTGCTGCCGAGCCAGAACTAGAACTTTACGATATGGCGGCACTGGTACCGATACTCACCGAAGCGGGCGGGCAGTTCACTGACCTCGAAGGAAACCCCGGGCCGTACGGACGCTGCGCGCTGGCGACGAATGGAATTCTGCACGCCGATGCACTCGAAATACTTCACTCGGTGCAGGATAACGATTAATTGTGCGTATTCTGCATACTTCTGATTGGCATCTAGGGCGAAGCCTGCGCGGCGCAGATTTAACTCCCGCTTTTACCCAGTGGTGCGATTATTTGGTGCAGCTAGTTAAAGACGAAAAAATTGACGCCGTGCTCATTGCCGGAGATATTTATGATCGCGGCGTGCCGCCAGTGCTTATGGTGGAGCTGCTCTCCCAAACTCTTCACCGGCTTTTAGAGCATACTCAGGTGGTAATTACTTCTGGGAATCACGATTCTCCCGGGCGGCTAGGTTTCGCCTCCGAATTGCTGCGCTCTGGGCTCTCTATCCGCACCAACGCCGCTGCCTGCTCCCAAGCTATCCCCTTGCGCAATGCCGCCGGAGAGCTAGGAGCTTTGGTATACGGAATTCCCTATCTCGATCCCTACCTGGAAAGTAGCCGTTTATCTGCTTCTGGTGAGGAAGTTGCGCGCAGCCACAGTGCGGTAGTAGGTGCGGCCTTAAAAAATATCCACCGAAGTATTAAAAACGACGAATATGTTGCGGCTCCCCTCCCTCGTATCGTGATGGCGCACGCTTTTGTGACGGGCGGAGAGAGTAGTGATTCGGAAGCTGATCTGCATATTGGCGGAGTAGATTCCGTCCCCGCTTCGATATTCCATCTTCCTCCAATTAATGAGCGGGAACCGCTGAATTATATCGCCCTCGGGCATCTGCACGGCCCCCAAAAAATTACTGCTACGCAGGCGCCGTTGATGCGCTATAGTGGTTCTCCGATTGCCTTTTCTTTTTCGGAAGAGCACCACAAAAAGAGCTCTGTGCTGCTGGAATTTGCAGAAGATTCTCCCGAGAATCCGCCAAAAATTACACTTTTACCAGCGCCCGTCTATAAGCCTTTAGCTACCTTGCGAGATAGCTACGATGCTTTGCTTTCCACGAAGTACGATTCGTATCAAGATTATTTTCTTCGTATTTACGTACAAGATATACAGCGCCCCCTCAATATGAATGCCAATCTGCGCCGCAAATTTCCCTCCGCTTTGGAGATATACCACTCGGGAGCAGAAAATGTGGCGCAGGGCGAAAATGGGAGAAATGAAGGAAATGCCGCGCAGAAGACTTCCGGAATATCTGCCCCAGGCCGCGCGAGCGCGCAAGAAATACTGGAAGAGTTCTTCCTTGCCAACGGAGCGGCGGCACTCGCGAAAAAAGAAAAAGAACTTCTCGATGCGCTGTGGAGAAAAGCCCAGCAAGAAGAGCAAGAATTATGATTATTCGGCGGCTAGAATTTTCGGGAATTGGCCCTTTCGGGAAAAAACAGGGTATTGATTTTACCGAACTCACGCAGAACGGGATTTTCTTATTGGAAGGCCCGACCGGTGCCGGAAAATCGAGTATTTTAGATGCGCTCGTATTTGCACTCTATGGGGGCGTAGCAGGGAAAGATAGCTCCGATGAGCGCCTCCGTTCCACCTACGCATTAGCGCAAGAAGAATCCTATGTAGATTTAATCTTTACCACTAGCAAGGGAACTTATCGAGTGTGGCGCAGTCCGGCGTGGAGAAAGCCCAAGACGCGCGGGGAGGGCTTTACAGAGCAGGCACAGAAAGCGCGGCTCTGGAAGCTTTCGGAAGCAGCGCTGGAAAGTGGAAATTTAGAAGACGCCCAAGCCATCAGCTCACAGGCGCGCGAATCTAATCAGGAACTACGAGAGATTATTGGGCTAGATAAGCACCAGTTTTTACAAACCGTACTGCTACCCCAAGGGCAGTTTGCCGATTTTTTGCGGCTGAAATCTGCGGAACGGGCGCCGCTCTTAGAAAAAATTTTTGCCACTACTCCGTATCGAAATCTGGCGGAGCTGCTGAAGAAGCAATCCAACCACGCACAAAAAGAGATAGCCGGGGCACATGATTCCTATCAAAAAGCTATCGAGACTTGGCTGGGGATTGAGGCGATAGATAGCGATATTCGCGCAGAAATTGCAGCTGCTCGTGCAGATTTAACCGAGATATTTCCTGCCAGCGCTAACTGCGATAAAAAGCTTTTGGCACTTTTGACTCAGGGCGCTGCGGCTCTAGCAGATAGCGCAGCTAAAAAAGCAGATACTGCCCAAGCAGCGCGCACAACTGCCGAAGATTTGCGCAATCGCTGGGAAGCAGAGAAAGATCTAGCAGCGGCGCTGGAGTTGCGAGAAAAATTAGCAGCGGAGTGGGGAGAGCTGCAAAAAGAGAAACCAAAAATTGCCAAGCTGCGCCAGCAATTAGAAAAACACCAGCAGAGTACTGCCGCCTATAAGGAACTACAAAGCTGGCGCCAGCAGCGAGAAAACTACGCAGAAGAGCTAGCGGCACTATCAGAATCTACCGAGGTAGAAACTACAGAGAAATCTACAGTATCTGCTACTGCGCTAGATTCCCCAAAGGCTGCCGGCGCGGGAGCAGGAGCGAAAGCAGGAACAGCCACCGCAATAATCAATGCGATAGAGGAAATCGGCGAAACTTTTTCCGCAGCGGTGAGCCAGCTCGAAGCAAAAATTTTTTCTCCACCCGCGGCAGCCTTAGAGCAAAAGATACCGGATTTCTTGGCCGATAATGCGGAAAATAT
>NZ_CAMXYE010000109.1 GCF_947253055.1 uncultured Arcanobacterium sp.
GAGCAGAAGGATCTAACCCGATAGTAGTGGTAGGTACTACGGGAGATCCGGCTACGCCTTATCAGTGGGCAGTAGATTTTTCTAAAACACTTGCCAACGCGGTGCTCATCACCTGGGAAGGGGAAGGCCATACCGCTTATGGGCGCTCTACGGACTGCGTAAATAAACCAATTGATAAGTACTTGCTGGACGGCACGGTACCGGAAGCCGACCTTAAGTGCCCAGCAGAGTAATTTGCCCGGGTTTGCTAATACCTAGGTTTGCTGTAATACGCGGATTGCCGTAATACGCGGGTGCACCATAATAAAATCCCGCGTAGTTTTAATTCTTTTCTGCCCTTGGGGAGCAGGAGGAGAGCATTAGGGAAGCAATAGGGGTGATTTATGCCTCGGATTTCGTGCCGCGGATATTTTTCGGTAAACTACCTAGGTAGCGTGCTTTTGGCACCTGCGCCGCCTTAGCTCAGTCGGCAGAGCGTCTCACTCGTAATGAGAAGGTCGAGAGTTCGATTCTCTCAGGCGGCTCCACAGAAATAAGCTGAATATGGCCATATAGCAAGAAAAAGCGGAAAATCTGCGTCTACTTAAAACGCCAAAGAACCGTAATCTAAAAATTTATGTGCCTAGAGTCGGTATCTATGGTTTGCCTCCTAAAGGGCATAAAGTTTTGTATAAAAATATCCACTCTCAGTGAAGAGGGTGGATAAAAATTGGCACAAGCTAAATAACTTAGCTTATTCCGGTTAGAAAAAGTTATTCATAAATTACATATTTGATGGGAGTATCTAGTGTTTCAAGAATTTTTCTCGCTTTTTCAGCACGCTGATCCCACACATCTATCGCATAGTTATAAGTCACTCCATCTTCAGTAAACTCTGGGATAGAGTCAAAATTATACCAGCTCTTCCAGCCTGCCTTTTCGAATGCTTCTTCGATAAGTTTCCAGTGCGGAAGGCTTACATAGAAAACGCCATTATCTGTTAAATATTCCTCGTCGGTAAATTCGTCTTCAGTCAAAGTACACCTACTTTCAATTTGTCGAAAATAAATATCGAAATGCACATTATAAAAGTAGCTACCTTAGCTATAGTCTTAACCTACCCAAAATTTAATGGGGGTATCGAATGTTTCAAGTATTTTACGTGCCTCGTCAGCATATTCGGGAATAACATCTACAAACCATTTATAATCAGCAACAGGCTCTGGAATTTCATCGCATTTTGGATTATAGGGATCTATATCGTAAGCATACTTATAATTAGCATCCTTAAATGCTTTATCAATCTCCTGCCATGTAGGTATGCACACTGCAAAAGTAACTGCCCTGCTCACAAGTTTTACCCCCTAACGCATCAACAATATCGACTACTCTTTCTCCACCTACAACCAACATATACTATTAAGGCTCAGGCGATAATTATATAAAGCAGAATATAAACCTTTTTGCTTCTCCTAGATTTATATGTTTGCCACGTAGATCTAACACAATCCGCGAAGATTGCTTCCGCCCCTCACGAATAGAGTAAATCGGTTTATTTTTAGCTGGTATAACCATCTTTACAATATTTCTCACCGAAGCCATAAAATGCTACAAAAGTAAGAAAGAAAAAGAATGACTATATATTTATCTAGTTCAGAAGCGGCTGCCCGTATCGGTATAAAACACGGCACTTTCTGCTCTTATCGGCGGCAAGGGCGCACCCCGCCACCGGATGCCAAAATCGGGAAAACAGAAGGCTGGCTTCCAGAGACTATAGATGCCTGGAACCAGACCCGCCCTGGGCAAGGAGCCAGGACAGACCTACAAAAATAGCTACTCTATTAGCTCCCCTGCAAAATTTTCGGAGCTTACCTTAGTGCGGTATAGCCGGTTTTTCTGTTGTGTAGCACCTATAAATTCCTATATATGAGCCCTGCCACTTAACTCACCCACCTACCGTCAATATTCTTCTAAATATAAGCTACTACCTGCATTCCCCAGTTGGTTTATTTATAAATTTGACGAGTTAGTGGGGGGGGTAATCTTCTAGAAGATTAGGTGTTAAAATTAGAACCAGAAATGAAGAAAATTTTGTTTCCTCAGTTTTTGTTTCATTTTTCAGTTTCCATTTCCGTTTTTGTCGATCAGTTGAAGAAAAGGAATAGTTTATGTGCGCGCAAGTATCTGCTTCCTGCCAAAAACTCACTAAAATTTATGGAAAAGGAGACGCTCAAGTAGTAGCACTTGATGCTGTAGACGTAGAATTTCGCAGTGGTAGATTTAGCGCAGTGATGGGGCCATCCGGCAGTGGTAAATCTACTTTGATTCATTGCTTAGCGGGTTTGGATACTCCTACCTCGGGAATCGTGAAAATTGGTGATCGAGATATTGCGTCTTTACGCGATAAAGAAAAGACGCTGCTGCGCCGAGAGAAAATTGGCTTTATTTTTCAGGCTTTTAATCTCGTACCTACGCTCAGCGCCAAAGAAAATATCTTATTACCGCTCGCAATTGCGGGGAAAAAGCCAGATCCGCAGTGGTATGAAACTATTATCGATGTAATCGGGCTGCGGGAGAGGCTATCGCATAAACCTAATCAACTTTCCGGCGGCCAGCAGCAGCGCGTAGCTTGTGCGCGGGCCTTGATTACTCGCCCAGAAATAATTTTTGCCGACGAACCCACGGGGAATCTTGATTCTGCTTCGAGCCGGGAAGTGCTCAATTTTTTGCGGAAGGCAGTAGACGAATTGGGAGCCACCGTGGTAATGGTGACGCACGATCCGGCGGCAGCCGGGCAGGCAGATGAAGCAATTTTCTTAGCAGACGGAAAGATAAACGATTTCTTAGAAAAGCCTAGCCGCGAAAAAGTATTGGCAAAAATGGCCGGTCTCGATATCAATGCGGTAGCGGATATGCGAGCGGCAGAGGAGCGGAAAGCGCTCGGTGCCCACTCTTTCACCCAGAAAGGCGAGTAGCTCCTATGCTGAAAGCCTCTATTAAATCTTTACTTGGGCATAAAGCCCGGTTAGTCATGAGCCTTATCTCCATAGTACTTGGAGTGGCTTTTGTAGCTGGTTCTTTTAC
>NZ_CAMXYE010000110.1 GCF_947253055.1 uncultured Arcanobacterium sp.
AGAGCGGGGGAAGTGCGAACCTACGCTCGAAAGCGAGAGTTCGACACTTCCCCCTCAAGTGGAGATGGCGGGAATCGAACCCGCGTCCGATACGGAATGTCTGAGACTTCTCCGGGTGCAGTTTGCTAGACGCTTTTTTCGGCTCCAGCGCTCACGCAAACCAGTCGCTGGCGAACCTAGTTAGCTAAGTTTATGTTTCCTACCGCTAACCTGCAGAAAACACAGTGGCTTCCTTAAAGACGACGCCAGGAATCTCGCGCGAAAGCTACGCGAGGCTGACGGATTTCTTTAAATGCGCTCGTGCTTAGGCAGCGAGGGCGAAATCGTTATGATGCTTATTAGCAACTATTTTTTGCAGAGAATCGTTAAAGAGCTGACTCTGCTTCCTCTACCCGCTTCTCTCCGGCAATCAATACCGTCGAAACCGATCATCCCCATATTTAGTTATAAATCACCAAAGTGCCTTACAGTATAGCAAAATATTTGCCGCTTATTCTGCCCAAGCCGCAATATTCCACACCCATATCCCATCTACCCCTATTATTCCGTCCCTACCTATCCAAATCCCACCTAGTCCGTTCCCACCTATGTAGCTCCCGCACTTCTCTCTAGCTATGTGTTTACATAGTTTGCACATATGAGTATTTTCTCTTCTCTATACGCAGGAAATATGCAAATCCGGCATGTATCGATATCCATTCCCATTTACATTTTTCATGAATCGTAATACTCTCGCTTACTAACTGACTCTGCACACCTAGGAAAGGGTACTTACTTGTCATTTTTAGGAAGAGCTGGACGCTACGTCTTTAGAAAAAGAATCAAGACGCTAATTATTTTGGGTATTTTAACGGCTATGATGACGGTACTCCTCGCTACGGGAGCCGTAACCGAATCCGCCAATCGAGTGGGAGCAGAAGTATCTGCCCGCACCGGTGCTGGTTTTGTACTGCAAAATAATCCCCAAGTTAATCCCGGCACTCCCCGCGGCGCTGGCACTGTAAAAGGCGCAGATATTAAGAAAATAGCGCAGCTAGCTGGAGTAAAAAACTATGTCGCGCGGCAAAACGTGACGGCGGATCTGGTAAATGCGCAAGTGCAAAAACTTCCCCAGCAAGAATACGATGCGAAAAAAGAAGCCCAGTTTGGTAATGCGGCAAATGTATGGGGCGTAAATGGCACCGAATTAGATAACAACTTCCGCAGCGGCGCCCTAAAATTAATTGCTGGGCGGCATCTACAAGAAAACGACCAGCATAAATCAATAATTCACGCCGATTTAGCGAAGGCGAATGGGCTCTCTCTCGGCAGCAAGATTACCTTAAAAGCTAATCCGTATGACGTAGATAATCAGAAGCACTCTACCGCACAGGTGGAGACGGAAATAGTTGGCTTAGTTTCTGGAAATAATACTCGTCCAGCGGCACAGCGGAGCGAACTTTTTGCAAATACTATCTTCACCGACCTCGATACTACCCGCACGCTCTACGGTATGGATGCGGCGACGGAGATCTATCAAGATGCTAATTTCTTTGTGGATAAAGCAGACCAGCTGGAAGAGGTGGCAAAATCGGCCACTAGGCTCAATATCGACTGGCGTAACTACCAGCTAGCTCGCAGCACCCAATACTTAGCTGGTATCACCGGAGCGGTAGACGGGGTACGCAGCGTAATGAACGGGGCCCGCATAGCTACCTTCCTACTTGCGGCAATTATCCTCACTCTGGTGCTCTTCCTCTGGATGAATGAGCGGAAAAAAGAGACCGGCGTATTACTCTCTATTGGCACCAAGAAAATAAGTATGGTGGCGCAATATTTTACTGAGCTAATTATGATTTCTCTGCCCGCATTCCTTATTTCCTATTTCGGAGCAAAAGCAATTGCTCAGAAGATTGGCAACTCCGTGCTCAACTCGGTAAACGCCTCGGCGCAGCAAAGTTTCTCAAAAGGACAACAGGCCGGTGCCGATATGGAATCTTCGATGGCTACCCGCACTCTAGACAGTCTTTCCGTGCACATCACGCAGCAGGATTTAATTAGCGTCGGATTACTCGCTCTAGGGGTAATTGCTCTTTGTGTATTGATTTCTGCTGCTCCGATGCTGAGAAAATCTCCGCGCGCACTCTTGGTGGATATTAAATGAAAGGCATATCTTTGCCGCGGCGAGCTGGGTATGCCCTTAGCCGCCGGCCGGCGCGCAGTCTTATTATTTTCCTGATTATGGTGGTAATTTTTACCGCTTTAGTAGCTCAAGCTGGCGTGCGCACCACTATGAGCACCATGCGCGAAGCAATTGATGCTAATTTAGGGGCTGGCTTTACCGCTACCTCCCCTGCCGGCGCACTCACCGCGGAAAATGCAGAAAAATTGACGCAAATTCCCGGAGTGAAAGAGCACGTATATGAAGGAGAGACGCTGGGACGCCCCCAGAATGCACATCCGGTAGAAAATACCGGAAGCGTACAGCTAGATCCAGAATTTGCCGGAGATATTGCTATCACCGGCACCACCAACTCTGAGCTTTATCCAGAGTTTACGGGGCGTATCTATCGCCTTACGGCGGGGACTGCAGTAACGGAAGAAAAAGCGGGTGCCCTTATTCATCAGGAATTTGCCACTCAAAATAATTTACAAATCGGAAGCGAACTCATCCTGCAACAAGGCGAAAAAATCGTGCGCATTCCGGTGCAAGGAATTTTCAGCGGAAAAGCAGAAAATCCCACTGGCCTGCCGGCGGGAGCTTCTGAAAATAAAGTATTTCTTGATTTTGCCTCTTACCGGCAGTTAAGCGGCGTAGATACCTATACTTTGGCTCGCTATTTCACCGCAGATGCCTCCACTTTACCCGCTACCTTGGAAAAGGCGCGGCAGGAGCTGCCAGATTTACAGCTAGAAGATAACTCTGCCCAATTCTCAGGCATTTTAGAATCTATTGCGGGCGTGGAAAAAATGCTTAGCTATCTTCTCGTAGGTTTTTGCCTAGCCAGTGCAGCTA
>NZ_CAMXYE010000111.1 GCF_947253055.1 uncultured Arcanobacterium sp.
TTTCGCGGACAGCTGCGATTCAAAAGCAGCTTCTGCCGGTAATGATTGGTTGGTTCGCACAAGGTCCCGATCCAGATCAAGGCTTACAAGCATTTCGGATAGTGTCGGAAGAATTAGGGGCAACCTCTTGGTATATGCGCACTTTGCGAGATTCGGGAGCGGCAGCGGAAAGATTGGCGCGCGTGCTTTCGTCCTCGCGTTATATCGCCAGGGAATTACCGGCTTTAGCAGAAGCTATTTCGTGGCTAGATGAAGATAGCCAACTCACTCCGCGCAGTGCTGATGAATTGCGCCGCGAATTAGATTCTATGGGGGAGCGGGCGAGTTCTCCACAAGATTTGGCGCGGGCAGGGCGCTATTTACGTCGGCGCGAATTATTGCGCACGGCTTTGGCGCAGGTGCTGGATATGCTCAGCTTAGAGCAGGTACAGGGCGCTATTTCTATGGCGGGTGATATTGCTTTAGAGGCGGCATTTCGAGCGGCAAAAATTAAGACGCTAACTGAGCAGGAGCAGGAAGAGGCGCCAGTTGATCTAGCTGTAATTGCTATGGGGCGCTTTGGCGGTAAAGAACTTAGTTATGCATCTGATGCCGACCTTATATTTGTGCATCGGCCGCGGAAAAATGCAGCTATGAATGCTGATTTCGCAGATAGTTTTGCTATTAGCTGGGCAAAAAATATTATTACTTTACTGCAATGCTCTGATGTGGAGCCGCCGCTGGTAGTTGATACGGATTTACGCCCGGAAGGGAAAAATGGCCCGCTTTCGCGCAGTTTAGAGAGTTGCCGCCACTATTATCAGCATTGGATAGAGACTTGGGAAAAACAAGCTTTGCTTAGGGCGCGGTTTTGCTGCGGAGATTACGATCTCGGAGAAAAATTTCTCTTGCTTATTGCGGATCTGCGCTATCCGCCGCAGGGAATTACGGCGGGAGAGATACGCGATATTCGCCGGATAAAGGCACGGGTAGAGAAGGAACGGATGCCGCGCGGAATAGCTCCAAGCCGGCACGTAAAGCTCGGGCGCGGCGGCTTGGCGGATGTGGAGTGGTGTATTCAATTGCTGCAGCTAGAGCAGGCGGGAAAATATCCCCTTTTGCGCACTCCCCAAACTTTAGCAGCACTAACTGCGGCAGCTAAATGTGGATTACTATCCGCACAGGAGGCTAAAGAGCTGCGCGAAGCGTGGATCTACGCCTCCCAGATACGCAATTTCAATGCGCTGGGCACCGGGCGTCTTCAGAGCATAAAAGTGGATGTATTGCCGGCGGCAAGCGAACAAGTAGCTGTGCTAGGAGCGCTTTTTGGTTATCCGCCGGGGAGGCGGCACAATGTGGAAGAAGATTACCTGCGCCGTGCCCGCCGAGCTCGCGCCGTAGTGGAAAATATCTTCTACGGAGATACGCCCTAGATTTTTAGAGCACTTAGATTTTTAGAGCACTTTCGAAAGAAACTCTTTTGTCCGTGGGTGCTGTGGATTATCAAATATCTCGCTCGGGATATTGCTTTCGATTATGCGCCCTTCGTCCATCAGAATTACTTGATCGGATACTTCGCGTGCAAAGCCAATCTCGTGCGTCACCACAATCATCGTAATACCGTCTTGCGCCAGCTGCTTCATGACGGCGAGCACTTCTCCTACTAATTCAGGATCGAGAGCAGAAGTAGGCTCATCAAAAAGCATTAGTTCTGGATTCATAGCTAAAGCGCGGGCAATGGCTACTCGTTGCTGCTGGCCACCGGAAAGTTCAGCTGGATAATGCTGTGCGCGGTCGCTCAAGCCCACTCGCTCTAGTAGTTCTAAGCCTTCTTTGCGCGCTGCTTTTTCATCTTTTTTCAACACGTGAATCGGGGCTTCAATTACGTTTTCTAGAGCCGTCATATGTGGAAAAAGATTGAAACGCTGAAAAACCATGCCGATGCGCGCACGCTGGCGAGCAATATCTTTATCGGAAAGTTCGTAAAGTTTGCCATTTTTTTCTTGGTAGCCGAGCAATTCATCTTGTACATATATCCGCCCAGCTTGAATTTTCTCGAGCTGATTAATGCAGCGCAGCATAGTGGATTTACCAGATCCAGAGGGTCCTAAAATTGCTGTTACGCTGCTTTTCGCTACCGAAAAAGACACTCCTTTTAGTACGTGCAGCTCAGCAAAGAATTTGTGTACTCCTTGTACGGATACCATCAAATCGCTATTTTCAGAAGTCATTTGTGCGTCCTAAGGTGTGTATTCGATAAACGGATCGGCATAGGTAGTTTGAGCGGCATTTATAGCGGATTGCCGCGAGTGATGCAATTTTTTCTTGCGCCGTTTGGTATGCCGCTCTTCGCCGCCAAATTCCTTGGTGCCTTTTCCAAAGTATTGCTCTAGATAGTGCTGACCTATCATCAGAATAGAAGTGATGAGTAGATACCAGATAGCGGCCACTAAGAGATAGGGTACGGGGCGGAACGAAGATTGCCCCATCGCATTGGTTACGTAGGTCAGCTCCAAAGTGAAAGGTACCGCCGTTACTAAAGAGGTAGTTTTCAACATGGAAATCGTTTCGTTCCCGGTAGGAGGAATGATTACCCGCATTGCTTGAGGAAGAATAATGCGCCGCAGAATTTGCCCATTACTCATGCCCAAGGCCTTAGCGGCCTCTTCTTGTCCCGAGTCTACGGAGTTTAAGCCCGAGCGCACTATTTCCGAGAGATAAGCGCCTTCGTTTAGGCCTAAGCCCAATACCGCACAAGCAAACATAGTGTGCTGCATATTGTCGAATACTCCGTAGGGGGAGAAGCTGAAAAAGTTAATGCCGGTAAAAGGAATACCTACGGTAATCGATTCATATAGCACCCCGATTAAGCCCCAGAAAATTAACTGGGTGTAAATAGGAGTACCCCGGAAGAACCAGATATATACGGTCGCTACTGCCCGCAGTACCGGATTGAGCGAACGGCGCATTATAGCCATAG
>NZ_CAMXYE010000112.1 GCF_947253055.1 uncultured Arcanobacterium sp.
TGGGAATTCTAATTAACTGGGTAGTAATTATGCTTACCCATCTGCGCTTCCGGGCCCACTGGAAGCAGCAGCATAGTGATGACGAGCGCCCCCCAGCTTTCCTGCGGGGTGCGCCAGTGATAAATATTGTGGTAATTGTGGCCTCCGCCGCCATCTTTATTACCCTCTGGAAACTTATGCCAGTAGCTTGGATTGCCGGTATTCCTTATATCTGCATTCTATTTATTTCTTTCGCAATTTTACATAAGGTACGCGATCTGCCTGATCCACAACCACTGGTAAAGCTGGAAAACTCTTCGGAAAGAAATTAATCCACAAATTACTTTCTCTGTTTTCACTTTTCTCGGGCATCAGCAAGTTTTCTGCTGATGCCCGAGATTTACTGTAAATTTTTGCAAATTTCCATTTTTTACCACGAAATGCCTCATTTATTTTTTCTGTGAGGTAAGATACTAGGTAGAAATCTGTGTACCCACTCTTTTCTTACAATATTCCACCTTCGCTTTAGCGTTATTGGCGCTAATGCGAAAGCTGCTGGAATATATCCAAAATAAAATACTCAATGAGGAGTAATTATATGGCTAAGTTATCTATTGCGCGGAAGTTAGGGGCCGGTTTGGCTACCATTGCACTCTCCGTCCTTGCTTTCACAGCCGCTCCCCTTGCCAGTGCGGCTCCAGCTGATGCCGATTATCTGGTAGGAGCTGGCATTTATGATGTAACTGGCGCTGTAGCTGAGACTGGATCTTTCGGTTATGCAGCTGGCCAGGAAATGAATGGTCTAAATGGACGTCTTTACGCCCACGCCTTTATCGTAGGTAATCTCAATTCCACAAAACGTATTGTCATGGTCTCCGTAGATACGGGAGCTATGTTTTCCAATATCAGATTGGCTGTGTTAGACCGCTTAAAGGATAAATATGGCGATCTTTATAACAGCCAAAACGTAATGATTACTGCTACCCACACCCACGTGGGAAATTCTGGTATGGCCACCGATCAACTCTACCGGATTGCCGGTAATGACGGAGCTGGCTTCAACTACGATCAGCGGATTGTAGATACCATGGTGAATGGAATTGTGTCAGCTATTGAGCGGGCACATAATAATCTCCAGCCGGGTCATATTGACTTCCAGCAAGGAAAGCTTCCTGGAATTGCGAAGAATCGTTCCGCAGAGGCATACGCAAATAATCCCGATGCTTCTAAGTACGATACCAACGTAAGAGAAGATATGGAGCAGCTTTCTCTCAGCTCAAAGGATGGAAAGCCACTCGGAGTCATCAACTGGTTTGGTATACATCCCACTTCTTTCTCGTTAAAGCAAACACACGTTTCCCCAGATAATAAGGGCTACGCTCAATATCTATTCGAACAGAAGATGGGGAGCAACCCCAAAGATCCGCAAGCTTTCGTAGCTGCCTTCGCCAATTCCTCATTGGGAGATGTGGTAGCAGTAGCTGGTAATTCTTACTCTTCTCCCGGATTTGAAGGCGATGCCAATGATTTCTTAAATGCTGAGAAAGCCGGCGGGCCACAATTTGAAAAAGCATGGGAGCTCTTCCAATCTGGTGGTACGCGCTTGCAGGGCGATTTAGATGCGCGAGCTCGCTATATCACGATGCCAGGCCGGACGGTAGCTGCGGAATTTACTGACGGAGACGGCGAGCAGAAACTCTGCACCTCTGCCCGCGGTTATTCTTTCGCTCCGGGTGCTGAAAATGGTCCATCAGACTTCCCAGGCGTATACGAGGGAATGACGAATGACAATTTCGACATTTTTGATCGCAATATGAAAGTAGATCAGAGCTTCGTGGGATCTTTAGTTCGCGGAATTGGAAAGGTTATTTCTCTCGGCAAAGATCCGTGCCAAGCAGAAAAGCCTATTCTCGTTGCAGATGGCAAGTTTGGGTGGAGCCCCAAGGAACTCCCCTTCCAGGTACTACGCATTGGCGAAGTAGCCATTATCGCTATCCCCTTTGAAGTAGCAACTATGCCGGCGCGGCATCTCCAAGAAATGACGCTCGACATTATGAAAGCAGACGGCGTAAAGAAAGTAATTCTTTCCAGCCCAGCGAACGCCTATGCCGGATATATGGCCACTCGCGCCGAATATGCTAAGCAAAACTACGAAGGTGCTTCTACCGAATTTGGCCCCTACCAGCTTGCAGGCACGAAGCAAGAAATAAGCTATCTTGCCAATGCCATGCTAGATGGAAAGCAAGTCACCGATGAAGCTCTCCCGAAGATTCCTAATACTAAGTTCTTCGCACAGCGCCCCGGCGTAGTACGCGATGACGTTAAGAATGGTGAAACTTTCGGGCAAGTACTCCAAGAGCCAAATGAAAGCTATCAAGGTGGCGAAACGGCGATTGCGAAGTTCCGCGGCGCCCACCCGAAGAATAACTACCGCACAATGGATAGCTTTACGAAAGTACAGAAGCTAGAAAATGGTAACTGGAAAGATTATCTAGATGATCACGATTGGGATACTTCCTACCACTGGCAGCGCGATGGAGCAAGCCGCTCTATTACCACTGTCGAGTGGAGGATTAACCCCAACACCCAGCCGGGTACTTATCGACTAGTGCAAACTGGTGATTGGAAGAATTGGAAGGGAATAATTACTCCTTACACCGGTACTAGCCGCGCTTTTGAAGTGAAGTAAAAATTAATATCTCCGGGATGTAAAAACCGGAAACGGCGGGTGCCGAAGCGGAAATATCCGCTTCGGCACCTTCTTTATTTTCCGCTTGTAAATAAAAATCGAAATTTACCTTAAATTCACCTTCCATATTTACAGCCAATGGAATAAAATGTTTCAAATATCGAAAATTATAGAGGCAGCTCTAGATGCGGTTTGAACAGTTAGAACAGATTATTAAAGTGGCAGAATGCGGATCAATCACGCAGGCTGCCTATGAACTTTTTACTAGCCAACC
>NZ_CAMXYE010000113.1 GCF_947253055.1 uncultured Arcanobacterium sp.
GATAGGAACGAAGAGTGAGGAGCTTACCTATGCACATATCTACCGATGCGGGTGCGGCTAAGACCCAGGAAACGGGTGCGGTTAAGGCCCAGGAAACGGGTGCGGCTAAGGCACAGACAACGGATGCAGTCATGGCCCAGAAAACTAGTGCGAAAGCAAAAGTGCTGGCAGCGGCTAAACCATATCGCACCACTGTGCCGGTAGGTCTAATGATATTAATTTCCTTGGCACTGCTTGTAGTGGCCTTCATGGGTCTGCACTATATAGCAGACGTCTTTGCTCCTATTTTTCTGGCTCTCACTCTTGCTCTTGCTTTCCGCCCCATTTCCCGCAAATTACTCAGCCTCGGCGTCCCGTCCGTAATCGCCGTCTTCATTACTTTCTTCCTAGTAATGGTAGTGTTCCTCGGCACGGTAGGAATTATGGTGTGGTCTCTCACGCCGGTACCGCAAACGCTAATGAACTATGCCGGTAATTTCGAATCGGTAGTGGATTCTTTGCTGCAATTTTTGGGCAGCCACGGCATTAAAACAGATGATCTGAACAACTTAATTAACGATATTAACTACAACTCTTTGATTTCGGCAGCCTGGACGCTCGTAGATTCCCTCTCCTCCATAAGTGGCCTGCTGGCAGTAGTAATAATTTCTTTATTCTTCATCGTCTTTGATTTGCGCATCATGGCCTCGCGCAGCTTCATAATCAATATGGAGCACAAGAGCTTGGGTGCGGCGCTCGCGGGGTTTGAAAAGCGAGTGCGCCATTACTGGATAATTTCCACTATTTTCGGCTTAATTGTGGCAGTGATTGACGCCGTCGCACTGCAAATCATGGGTATTCCGCTCGCATGGACGTGGGGAATGTGGGCTTTTATCACTAACTATATTCCCAATATCGGTTTCATCATTGGCGTGCTACCTCCGATGCTGATGGGTTTGCTCGACCAGGGGTGGCAGGCCATGCTCTGGGTAGGGGTACTTTATTCACTAATAAATGTGGTAATCCAGACCTTTATTCAACCGAAATTTACGGGCGATGTGGTGGGGCTTTCCCCCAGCATTACTTTTATTTCTTTAGCTATTTGGACGGGTATCGTGGGCATACTCGGCTCTATTCTCGCCGTTCCGCTCACTCTTTTCTGCAAAGCACTTTTTGTGGACGCCGATCCGCGTACCCGCTGGCTAGATGTATTTCTTATTTCAGAGGAAGACACTCAATCGCGGTTGGAGCGCGGATGGTATGATATGGAAAATCCGGCTACTGATCCGCTCGGCGATACCGAAAATCCGTGGCAGAAACTTAATATTTTTAAGAAGAAAGCGCGCCGCGGGCTGGCGATGAGTAAATTAGGGCAGAACATAGTCGAAGAAGCCGTGCCGGAAAATAGCGAAGCAAAGGGTAAATAATGGCAGGTAAAAAGATGAAAAATCTGCAACCGGGCGCAAGACCTAAGCATAAACCGCGCCGCGGGCTGAACTATCCGCGCGCCGGGAAAGGGGCAGTGCTCAGGTGGCTCCCGAGCTGGCGGGTCGTATTGGGATCTTTTATTACTCTCATTGCTCTCGGAATAGGAGCTTTTTTGGGTCTGTATTTCTCTACGGAAGTACCCGATCCGGCGGATTTTGCTATTGCCCAGACTACCGGTGTCTACTATGCCGACGGGGAAACCAAAGTAGGCGAATACGCCGAAATTAACCGCAAGATAATTAACTTTACGGAAATCCCAGAGGTGATGAAAAAAGCGGTTATTTCTTCTGAAGATCGGACTTTTGAAGAAAATAGAGGAGTTTCTCCGAAGGCGATTATCCGAGCGCTTATTAATAATTTGCGCGGTGGAGAGCGCCAGGGTGGCTCCACTCTTACGCAGCAATATGCGGAGCGTTATTATCTTGGTACTACCACTTCTATTTTCGGCAAAGCCAAAGAAGCTGTATTAGCTTGGAAGATCAATAATTCGCAATCTAAAGATCAAATTTTGGGCAACTACCTCAATACTATTTATTTTGGGCGGGGAGCCTATGGAGTAGAGGCCGCTGCAAAAGCATATTTTGGAATTCCGGCAGCGCAGCTTTCTCTGGAGCAGGCGGCACTTTTGACGGGAATAATCCCTGCTCCCTCGGCTTGGGATCCCGCCGTCAATCCAGATATAGCCCAGAAGCGGTATGAGCGAGTGCTGCGGCGAATGCAGGAAGATGAGAAAATAACTGCCGATGAAGCGCAAGCGGCCTTGGCGGCTTTCCCGGAGACGGTAGATGCAGCCAAAAGTAATGATTTTTCGGGCACCAATGGTTATTTGCTGCAGCAGGTGCGCGATGAGCTGATAGGTAAAGCTGATTTCACAGAAGACGAAGTGAATATGGGCGGCTATCGGATAATCACCACGGTAGATAAGGGAATGCAGGAAGCAGCCGTGGCTGCCGTGGATTCTTTGCCGAAATCGCGCCCAGCCGGTAATCGGGTGGGTCTGATTTCGATGCGCCCAGATACGGGTGAGATTTACGCCGTCTACGGCGGAGATGATTACATGAAGCGCCAGCGTAATACAGCTACCCAAGATAGAGCGCAGGCGGGTTCTACTTTTAAGCTATTTGCTCTGGTAGGAGCTTTAGATGCGGGAGTGGATCTCGGCGAGCGCTTCCCAGCTCCGGCTTCTATGCAGTTAGGCGGAGCTACTTTCACGAATTCGGGTGGAGTTGGCTACGGTTCGCTCGATTTAATTGGAATGACTAAGTATTCCTCTAATACGGGCTATATTAATTTGAATCAGAAAATTACGCCGGAAAAGACGAAAGAAACTGCCATAAGTATGGGTCTTTCGGCAGATACTCCTGGTCTAGATG
>NZ_CAMXYE010000114.1 GCF_947253055.1 uncultured Arcanobacterium sp.
GCCATTTTGTAAATCTCCCGCTCCCGGAGCACCTTTTTCTGCACGCATATGGGGACTGTGGCGCAGATGCAACAACGTAGTTTCTTGCCCATCTACCCGCAAAATAATATCGCCTCCATGCCCGCCATTTCCCCCGTCGGGCCCTCCGAGTGGCTTAAATTTTTCCCGGCGTACCGAAGCGACACCGTTTCCACCGGCACCGGCTTCTAAATGCAAAGTCACTTGGTCTACAAACATTACGTTTTCTTTCTTAAAGAGTGCTCATCCAGAACATGCTGGCTTTCTCCAAAATTCTAATTCTGCGTATTTTCTCGTCTTCCGAATTAGTATCTACCTCTAGGATATACAAGAAGGACGGAGATTGAAGCTCTCCGCCCTTCCTAAAATATTGTTACCGTGAATCGGCGCCTACCGCTCCTAGGCGTTCGGTACGATGCTAATGGTCTTCCGGTTCCGCCGAACTCCAAATTCTACGGTACCTTCTGCCAGCGCAAAGAGTGTATCGTCTTTACCACGACCCACATTGGCACCTGGATGGTACTTAGTACCCCGCTGACGCACGAGGATTTCTCCTGCATTTACCATCTGACCGCCGAAACGCTTAATCCCTAAACGTTGGGCGTTAGAATCGCGACCATTGCTAGTAGAACTAGCGCCTTTCTTATGTGCCATTTTATCTTGCTCCCTTAGAGTTAAAAGCTCGTTAACGAAAATTCCGGAGAATCAGATCACTTAATAGCGGTGACTTGCAGGCGCGTCAATGGTTGACGATGCCCCATGCGCTTCCGATATCCCGTCTTATTCTTGTACTTGACGATATTAATCTTCGGACCTTTTGCCGCCCCGAGAATCTCTGCAGTTACCTTAGCGGTAATTCCTTCTGCAGCAGTGGTGATCTTTTCGCCGTCCACGAGCATTATCGGCTCCAGCTCTACCTTATCGCCGGCTTCGCCCTTTAGTTGATTCACTAAAAGAATCGAACCTACAGACACCTTCTCCTGGTGTCCGCCCGCCTTTACAATCGCGTAAACCACGTTCTGCTCATCTCTGTCGATTTGATTATGAATGCTTCACACATTCACCCTGAAAATTCTTAGCGCATAAATGCGCCGACACATCACTCTACTAAAATCTCGCCACCACTAACAAGTGGAGAAATCGCGACAATCACCACACTCTGGAATCATGTGCCTTTTCCTTATCCGTTTCGCCGCCATTTCTTCCCTATTTTTCTTTAGTTTTTCCTAGTTTTCCCTAGTTTTTCTCAACTGGAAAACTCATAATAGTAAAAGAATCAGCTGAAACAGGCGTAATAGTACCCGCGGAACTGACTCGACGATGCCCATTTTCTTCTGCAGCGAGCGCCGCCGCTTCAGCTGCCGGAGCAACTTTTTGCGTAGCTTTCTTTATATTCTTCTTAGTATTTTTCTTCGCCTCTTTCGGTGCAGCATCTTTCGGCGCCCGCGTTTTGCGCGGCTCTTTCGCTCCTTCTCGCGCTTTCTCGGCCTTAGCTGCTTTCTCCGCCTCTAAGTGCTGCTCCGCAGAATCGTCCGCCGAGTTTTCTACCGGTTTTTCCGCCTCTTCTGGCTCTCCTTCTGCTTCCTGCTCATGCTTCTGGGCTGCCGCCGCAGCAATATTAGCTAAAGCTGCCTTCACTTCTGCCTGCTTTGGATCTTCTTTCTCAGGAACTTTATGCCCCTTCCCGCCCAAAGTAGCTTTATTTTCTTCGCTATTCTCTTCACCCTTTTCAATCGGATGGTCATGGCTAATATAGCCACGCCCCGCACAGGCAGTACACACCGTCGAGAAAGCTTCCACTAGGCCTTGCCCGACCCGTTTCCGCGTCATCTGCACTAATCCCAGTGAAGTAACTTCCGCTACCTGGTGTCGAGTGCGATCACGCCCTAGGCATTCAATCAATCTCCGCAGCACTAAATCTCGGTTTTCTTCCATAATCATATCGATGAAATCGATGACTATGATTCCGCCAATATCGCGCAGACGTAGCTGCCGCACAATTTCTTCCGCAGCTTCCAGATTGTTCTTAGTTACGGTTTCTTCTAAGGTGCCTCCCGAGCCAGTAAACTTACCGGTATTTACGTCAATCACCGTCATGGCTTCAGTTCTATCTATTACTAAGGAACCGCCAGAGGGTAAAAATACGACTCGATCAAAAGCTTTCTGTAGCTGCTCATCAACCCGATATTTGTGGAAAATATCTGCGTCTTTATCGGCTTTTATGAGGCGCTCTTCCAACTCAGGCGAAAGCTCTTCCACATATTCTTTTACAGTCTTCCAAGTATTTTCTCCGGAAACCGTGAGGGAAGCGAAATCTTCATTAAATACATCGCGCACTACCCGCACAGCCAATTCGGGCTCTGCCTTTAATAGTGACGGCGCATTCTTCGAGCTCTTAGACTTAGCCGAGATATCTTTCCACTTCTTCAACAGTCTTTCAATATCACTTGTGAGCTGCTCTTCTGTGGCTCCTTCTGCCGCCGTGCGAACAATTACTCCGTATTCTTCCGGCACTATTTTCTTCAAAATCCGCTTCAACCGCGTACGCTCTTTTTCGGGCAGTTTGCGGGAAATTCCCGTCATATTACCATTCGGCACCAATACTAAATGCCGCCCCGCCAGCGTAATCTGCGCCGTCAATCGAGCCCCTTTATGGCCGATTGGATCTTTCGTCACCTGTACTAAAACCGGATCACCAGATTTAAGTGCATCTTCAATTTTGCGCGGCTGCCCCTTAATTCCGGTAGCCTCCCAATTTACTTCTCCGGCATAGAGCACCGCATTGCGGCCTTTACCTATATCCACGAAAGCAGCTTCCAT
>NZ_CAMXYE010000115.1 GCF_947253055.1 uncultured Arcanobacterium sp.
CTAATGCAGCTGCAATCAAGAAATTGCTCAAGAAAGACGCTGCCGTGGTGGTGCGGGCTGGCAATGATCCCGCAGTGGTAGTTACCGGAGCGGGGGAAGTGGTGGCGGTGCCGACCTTCCCGACCGTAGTGCGCGATACCAACGGCGCTGGTGATACCCACGTGGGAGTAATGATGGCGGCGCTCGCGGAGGGGCACGATTTGGTGGAGGCCGTTCGGCGCGGAAATGCGGCGGCGGCAATCATGATTTCCCGGCCGGGGCCAAATACTGCTCCGCAAAAGGAGGAAATTAACCGGGTGCTTGCCGGCGATCCGATAGTGTAAAATGCCGATGCGCCGATAGCGTAAATTAGCAAGTACGCGCAGTGTGAATTTTTTAAAATTCGGAAAATGCGCTATCGGCGTGTCGCCAATTTTCTTGACTAAATGACGGTAGAATACCGAATTTGAAATTTTAAGCACATACTTAGATATAATTTGGTTTAAGCATCGATTCGAATACTATGAATTTAGGTTCATATCATTTAAGGAGTACCATGATGCGCAAGAAAAACGGAATTAGATTTATTGCTGCGGGAAGTATGGGCCTGCTGTTGGCCTTAGGTATTTCCACTTCCTCAATAGCCGACGTGAACGCAGGTTCTTCTGTTCCCGTAACGAATACAGTAAAACCCGGCGCAGATCCGGCAGCTAACAATCTGCACAAAACCGAAAATTATGTCAATTCAGACCTCTCGGTTCTGCCCGATAATGTGAATTGGGATGGTAGCCGTAAAGGAGTACCCGATACTAATACTTTTGATGAAGCTGTTAAACTGCCCAACACGGCTACTCCATACAGCATTGTAGATATGCAGAAGGTTCCAGGAGTGGATGAGCCTCTGATCACGAATGCTAAAGAGTTTGGCTGGGATTTAAACATGGGTGCCATCAGTATTTCCAAGGAAGGGAAAGCCTTTACCAACGGCACCGGGGAATCGGGAATTATTAATCCGGAAAATAAGAAAAATATATTTTGGTTCGGAAAATACCGTAAAAATGCTGAACCAGAAACTAAGAAAGACGAGAACACGGCCTCGATTGCTGAGCGGGCATGGGAGCCCTGGGTTAAGGCTAACCCAGGCTATTTTGAAGGAGCTAAAAAATCCATTGCCACCGGTGAGTACTGCAAGTTAATCAAGCAGCCATTTAAAACTCAGACGTTTTGGGAAAAATGTGATAGTCCCGAGGCTGATAAGAACACCAAGCAAGTCTTTGCAGATTACAGTGCCGGGAAAATCGGCATACATACGATGTTGGCTCGTGCAGATTTGAAGAATGGTACGCACCTTATATTTTCTTTTGATCGTATAGTTTATCCTCGATTTAATTCCGGGGTTAAACAGGCAGTCGATGTTACTCCTGGAAGTGAAATAGTTATTACCCCATCCTGGGTATCCAATGGAAATAAGGACGGCACTGACCAGCTGCGGCTGCGAATTTATGACGCTACCGGAAAACAAATTTCTGATTACCCAGACTGGAACACAGATCGTCCGAAAATGCTTTATGACGGCACCACTAATAGGCCAGAAGTTGGAACCCAAGGTTTTGTTTGGAAGGTCCCGGAAGGGGTAACCCGAATTTTCACCACTTTCCGGCAAGCAGACGAAACTAAAGATCATACTGGTCTCGAAAACAAGAGCGCGGTTGCTCTCACCGGTTTCACCGGTGCAACTGTCACCACCGGATCGCATCTCACCATGTCTAATGCGGCTAGCAATGATGCCTCGAAACAGGTTGTAAATAAGCCGTTTGATTTCTCCTTGGAGATTGTAAATGACGGTTTTGCGGCAACTGCGAACGGAGAGTTTTCTGCGACCTTGCCTGCAGGCGTCACTGCCAAGGCAGTATCTTTACTGGTGGGAGATAAAGAAATCCCAGGAACGATCAAGGATGGGAAAATTACTGTTCCTCTTGGAAAAATTGAAGTCGGGCAAAAAGTAGTTATTAAACTGCATGGCTTAGTTCTTCCTGATACTAAAAAGTGGAATCTGGAAAATCCGCAACTGGCATATAATACCTTCGCATTAAACGGGGGCTACACCGATGCTGCTAAGTTCCAAGATTCGTTCCATATTGTGCATCCTTACGAGATTTCTTTGATGGCAAACGAAGCGTCTAGTGTGAACCCTTCAGCTACGGGTAATGGAGCTTCGGCTAAGAAGAATTTACCTCAAACTGGTGCTCAAATGATGGAAATAATTATCCTAACTGCGATGCTTGGCTTAACTGGAACAGCTGCAATCGTTGTACGTAATAGACGGCGTAGCTAGTTAAGTAAAATAATCCAGCAAGTAAAATAACTCAAAGGCTCTGGGGGATTCCCTCAGAGCCTTTGACTTATGTAGCGTAAAAGCAGATTTTATATCGGCCCATTCACCGCTATCTAATCTACGCCTTAATCTACCTGTGGTTTGAAAATAAACTGTTTAGTGCCGCCGTCTTCTACTTCTAGTGCAGTCACTCCGTAGACGTCTTTAATGAGCTCGGGGGTGAGGATTTCTTTCGGCGCGCCTTGGGTGTAGAGATGTCCGTCTTTAAGAATAATTGCCTGATCACAGTAGCGAGCTACCAGGTTGAGGTCGTGCAAAATTATAACTGCAGTATCGCTGACTTTTTTGATAATGCTCAGAATTTGATGCTGATATTTTATATCAAGATGGTTGGTAGGTTCGTCTAAAAGTATGCATTTACACTGCTGAGCTAGGGAGCGAGCAATAAGTACGCGCTGGCGCTCTCCTCCGGAGAGAGTATCTATATAGCGATTTTGGGCATAGTCCATACCGACTG
>NZ_CAMXYE010000116.1 GCF_947253055.1 uncultured Arcanobacterium sp.
GGATACAGTAACCATTATTTGGGAAATAAAGTAAATAAGATTTAGATAGCTGTATGCAGCAGTCGATGAATTTTTGCTTCACGTAGATAATTGGGCTGTTGCGATAGTTGGCCTAGCAGCTCCAATCAGTTTCCTAGTTTTCCAAGCAATTTCGCGGTTTGTGGGTAATTTCCGGATTTGCCAAGTAGCATAGTAATAGATTTTTTCGTTTTCACACACATCAGAAATTTTTACGGTATTAGCACCAAGGCGGTTTATGCACATGCAAAGTATTCTCAGACCCAAAATTACTCGCACCTTATTCGTAGTATTTATTGCAGCGGTGCTGGCAAGCGTTTTATCGTTGCCGGCAGGTGTGAATGTGGCGGTAGCAGCGCCAGCTAATGGCATACCCAGCACTAAGGCATTTACCGTCACTAAAAAAGCGGAGAATGCGAATACTGAAACAGTTCTCGGTGAATACGATACCTTCTTTGAGACTATCGAGAATATGGATATTAACGATGCAGCGAGTCTGTACACCGTCTATGTAAACAAAGATACGGTTATTCCGTCTACGGAGAAGCTGCATGGACGCAGCAATAATAAAATCAGATTGACCTCCGGAAAAGGCGGGCCTTATACCTTGGAGAGAAGAGGCCCGAAGGATTTGATTAGCCTTATGGATAACTCTGAGTTAATGATCGATAACATCACGCTCGACGGCCATGGAGAGAGCAGATGTTTTTCTGTGCTTAGGGGAGCTAAGGCAAGCATAGGAAAAGGAGCCACTATCCAAAACTTTACGGATGTGCCGGGTTATGATGGCCCTGCTATATACGTAAATGATGGGGGAATGCTCACTATCGAAGCCGGTGCAGTCATAAAGAATAATACTTCTACAAAACAGCAAGGCGGAGCTATCCAGGCCCGGCAAGATGCCACTCTCATTATTAACGGCGGCCTTTTTGAAAATAATATTGCTACCTCCTCTCAGGGCGGAGCCATCGCAGCTTACGGCAAATTAAAAATTACGGGTGGCACCTTTAAAGGAAATAAAGCAAAAAAAGTCGGTGGAGCAATTATTCTGGGCAAGACGCATCCTGCCACCATTGAAAATGCCACATTTGCCGAAAATCAAGCGAGCACGGGCGGCGCAATTTATTCTTCACAAGAAATTACGCTGAAAAATACTACGTTTAGCCAGAATCTAGCTAATTGGGGTGGAGCAATATATAGCGTAAAACCGCTTCGTATTAATGGCTCTACTTTTAGCCAAAATGTAGCTAATAGCGCTGGCGGGGCGCTCTATCTCAATAGAGATGCAGGAAGCGTAGCTATTACTGATTCTAAATTCTTGAAGAATTCAGCAGCTAATGGTGGGGCAATTTATACGTATAAATTTGATAATGCGGACCCCGTGGCAAATGTGGATGCATATAAAAACATAAGTACGGATACGCGAACGCTCTTCCAAGGTAATACCGCGAAGGATGGTGCCTATACGCCGCCCGAAAATTTTGCCGATTACACTGAGCTTTTATTTAGTAGTGATTCGGATGTGGCGCAAAAGAGCGTCTATCGGAAGAGTTTGCTCAATAATAGCGATATAAACTATCAAAATACGCATTTCTACGTAAAATTTATAAATGACGGCAGTTTGTATGCGGCGACTAAAGTAGAACCAGGTAAGTCAATTAGTGGTGATGCTTTAGTAGAGGAAAAGATGCCGCAGAATCCCACTAAAGATGGATATACCTTCAAAGAGTGGAATACGCAGGCTGACGGCAATGGGAGCGCCTTTACCGAAAAAACAGTTGTAAATTCTGATATGACGGTGTATGCGATCTATACGAAGAATCCTGTGCCGCCGGCACCGCCGAAAAAACCGGCGCAGAGTTTGCCTCAGACTGGAGGATCTAACTCTTTCGGCATATTGCTTGCGGCCTTAGGGTTCTCGATTTCCGGATTTGCCGTGCTGCGCAAGCAAGGAACGCTGAAACGAAATAAATAATATCTGCAGATAGGGTTCAAAATATCTGCCGGTAGGGTGTAAAGCCTAGTCACTTAAGGGCGGCCGCAGCTAATAAATAGTTACGGCCGCCCTTTCGTCAGATAAAAATAAGAGTGTAGGTAATTATTCGCGAGAATTTTTTCGTGCTTTTACCTGCAGTTTTCTGGCGTTGCTCGCAGGTCAATTCTCGTTGCGCTTTAATTGCTTTTTATTTCGAGGCAATCGAACACATTAGCGGTATTCTGGCTGCAGCAGTCTTTGTAATAGCTGCAATAATCACAATAGGAGGTAGTGGCCATGCTAAATGAAAATATTAGAATGATTCGAACGGCAAAGGGGCTTTCACAAGCGGAACTTGCCGCCAAACTCTATGTGGTGCGGCAAACCGTCTCTAAGTGGGAAAAAGGGCTCTCTGTGCCCGATTCTAAAATGCTGCTCGCACTATCCGAAGCCTTGGAAACGCCGGTGGCTACACTGCTGGGAGAAACTATCTCGATGCCAGCAGCCAGTGATTTACAGGTAATCGCACAAAAATTAGAAGTGATAAATCTCCAGCTCGCCAAAAGGCAGGAAGAAAAGCGAAAGGTGGCGCACGGGTGCTTTATCGCGCTGGCGGTGATTA
>NZ_CAMXYE010000117.1 GCF_947253055.1 uncultured Arcanobacterium sp.
CTACTCTGAGCGCCGCAGATCAAGAATCTTTCCAGCGCCCCTCCGCACTGGAAAAAGCGCGGGCACTGCGCACCATTGCCGAAAATTTGCTATCTGACCAGCCGGTGCCGGAAGTATTTTCCCCGCCGGAGCGCGCCGGTTTCATTTTGCCGCGCGGAAGTAAAGAAGCGGGGATCATTTTTGGCGGCGCTCCCGACGAGCAGGGGCGAGATTTTCTGCGCTGGGAGCTCAGTGCGCGCGCATTAAAAAATAAGGGCATTTATCGCAGCGATATAAATAAATTGCTGCGCATAGGCACTCGGGTATGCTTTAGCGGCACGGCGGTAAATAAAGCGGGAAATACCATACCGCGCCGAAAAATGGAGGAACTCGCTATCGCGCACCGATTAATACCAGATACCGATATGACGCCGAAATGTGAAGTGCTAATTATTTCGGAAGCGAGCTGGCAATCTCCCAAAACGCACGACGCCGCGCGCTGGGGAAAGCCCATGATTTTAGCGCAAGATTTTCTAGATTGGGTAGAAAATCAAGAAAGATAAGCGCAATCCTCTGCTAAATAAAGAAATTCCTAATCAGGAGATTAGAGTAGATACTTTGTAATAGTGATTAGTCTTACCTAAGTGCTTTTATTATTTTTCCTACCTCAATGAGCTGGAGAGATATTTCTTAAAAACACTTATAAATTAAAGAAATTTTCGGTATTCCCGCTCACTATTGCATAAAGTCCCTAAACATTAGAGAATTGACCTATCTCAATAAATCACGAAAATAAATAATTAGTAATCACAGAGATAAACAATTACTAATCAAAGAGATAAATAATTAGTAATCAAAATTAATAATCACAGAGAGGACCCCCCCCCCCGATGACGTTTACGAATACGAGCGGGAAATCCACTTGGACTTCTCGCCTTTTTGCTTTTGTGCTTGCACTAGCTTTGGCCTTCACGGGCTTTGCTGTTTTCACAGCTACCCAAGCTCAGGCTGAAGATAAAACAGCTCCCGTTGGAAAAGATATAACTATTGGCTTGCGCTGGAAGCCGTATGCAGATACACCTGGCCAGGCTTGCAATCCAGAACAAGCTGGGAAATCAGCTGGAAAAATTGCTTTCTATCTGGACTTCGTAGGAAAAAATAAAGAAACTGGGAAGCGCGAAAAGTTTTACAGCAAATTCTTCACTCCCGATATTCAATACTGCAAAGATGTAAAAATTGAGATTAAGAATACTGACGAAATAAAAGATGTGTACGGAAAGAAAACTTATACTGAGCTTTCCAAACCGCTGCAGGTATATTCTTATGTAGATGGAAAGAATTACCCGGGGCGCGTAAGGCTATCAGCTAATCTTATAGCCGAGCCGGAAGCCGAGCCGGATGCGTACTGGATTACCATGACACAAGCTGCCAATTTAGATGTAAATAGCACTAAGCTGACGGGCATAATTGCGCCGAAAGATGAGAATAAATTAAAAGTGCGTACTTCTTTCGATATGCAGAAAAAAGGCGAAGAGCGCAAAGTCTATAAATCCTGGAATCGCCGCTGGAAGATGGAAGGGTTTTTTGATTTCAAAGATAATCAAAAGTTCTCACTTATTTCGCTTAAAGATAGCAACGGAAACCCCGGCTATAAATCGGCTATAAGCAGCTCCGATGGATTCCATCTTTGGAATGAATATGCAGGCAAGTATCGAGATTACTTCTTGCAGGCAGCTTTCGCTGATCCGGAACTAGCAAAAGCTAAGTACTACTCCTTAGAAGTGAGCGGAAACGATATCGCCGGCTGGAATATTGAGCTGAAATCTAAGCTGCAGAAGAAGGAATACGACGCCGTGAAGAATCTTCCTTATGAAGAAGAGCGCCGCGCTAATCCGAATATGCCTACTGGAGAAGAAAAAGTAGTGCAAAAGGGCGTAGCTGGCGCAGAAACCACGAAGATGGTGAAGTATTACTATGACGATAGTGGCGAAGAAAAGATTGTAGAAGAAAAAACTCTCGGAGATCCGGAAGTTAAAGCAGCAGTAAACCAGATTGTAGAATACGGCACCGGAGCAAAAGCTGAGGCTAAGAAGCCAGCTTTGCCGCGCACTGGTACGGCTGCTGGCCTGCTAGCTCTTTCCAGCTTGCTACTTTTGGCAGGTGGAGGTGCTCTGGCTCTGCGCCGGCGCTAGTAGTAAATTTTAAGTAAATTTACTCGAACCTAAATTTAGGGGCAGACGGGAAAATTCCCGTCTGCCCCTAAAAATATCAACTCTTATATTGCAGAGCTCTTATATTGCAGAGCCGTTTTTATCGCAAAACTATTTTTACTGCAGAGCCACTTTCACGGGCGCAGCCAACCACTCCGTATCAAATTTCAAGAAAGTGGGGGTGGCATCTTGCGGTACATCAAAAAGCAGCACTCCTTCTACACTGTTGCCAGGATTAATATCCTTCAGCATCAAATTGGCATCTCCCAGATAGAAGGAATCGGAAGAAGTAGAGTGTTCTCGATTCTGATCGTCGATGAGCTTCACGTCGTTATCAAAAAATACGGCCTTCTTCTGCCCGTTATTCTTTATACTCACCACCGCCTGGATAAATTTACCTTGCG
>NZ_CAMXYE010000118.1 GCF_947253055.1 uncultured Arcanobacterium sp.
TGGCCTTCTCCAATGACCGCACCAATTTCGATCCGCGCGTAGCTCTCGGATATGCCATGGTATATCCAGTTGCGATGGTGGCAAAGATTTTCTGTGGGCAGATTTTAGGATCTTTTGCAATGTTCTAAAAGGCTCTAGAAATAAAAATGCCTGGGGGAAATTCCCTCAGGCATTTTTATTTACTCTTTTATTTGCGCTTTTCTACTTCTCTTATAGCATTGAATACTCATCCCAAAATATTTCAGCAAAATTTTTCAAGCCGGATTATATTATCAAAATTGCTAGGCACCCCATTTTAAGTACTCAGATTCTTAAATACTCAAACTCTTCCAGCTTTATACCGACTCCAGCTTTATACCGACTGAAAATTTTTCTGCTCTAAAGAATCGGGCAAAGTAGAGGTATCAACATCCATGCGCCAAGCCGGATCTAAGATAGTCCGAGCTAAAGCGAGACCAAAACCGATGGCCATCACCACGAAAAACACTTCTGCTAACGAAGAAAGCGCATCTAATACATTTCCTTCGTTGGCAGCCACTAGAGCTCGGTAAAAAGGCACTCCCGGTATCATAATCACTACCGCTGGCACAGAAAGCGATACCCGGGAATGCGCCGTCTTCCAAGCAATGACTGTAGAGAGGATACCGATTACCAGCGCGGCCATACCTACACTTACTTGCCAAGGTATATCTAGGCATTCTTGGAGTACGACAATACGCCCGGCATTAGCAAAAGCTCCTATCCCCGCGGCGGCCGCTGCCACTTTCCACGGCGCATTAAAGAGAACTGCAAAGCCGTATGCCGCTATAAAAGAACACAGTATGCGCAGAGTATTTCGCAAAGCGGGATCTAGCAGATGATTAACTGGATTATCCACATTCCAATCTGCAAAGTGGCATACCAACCAGACTGAAAGCCCGGCAGAGCCAATCACTAAGATGCAGTAGCAAAAGCGAGTGATAGCAGATTGATAATCACCGCGCACTAAATCCAACATCGCAGTAGTGAGAGGGAATCCAGGAATTAGATAGAGTATTGAAGATATTATTCCCGCCTCGTGCGTATATACCCCAGCGAGCTGGAAGTATTCATAGCAATCGAGGATTCCGATATAAAGAAGAGTAGATACAATCGCACAGACAATCCACACTAAAAAATGCGCGTAGTTGCGGTGCAGCATTATTTTTCGTACGTATTGCCCGATTCCCGCCGCAAAAAATACCGCAGAGCATTCCACAATGTAGCCACCATTCAAAAAGCAGAAAGCTGCACAGGCAATAGCGGCAAAAAATACCGTAACCCAGCGCCGATAGTGCCAATCATCTGCGGAAAGCTGCTTTAGAGCACGGCGAAAATCTGCTACCGTCGTCCCCGGGCGCAGCTTTTCGGAAAAAACCATCAGCCGGTCTAGTTTTTCTACGTTTACTCCCACTTGCCGTTGCTCAGTATACTGAGTGTGGTTTTTTTCGTTTTCCCAAGCTGTAGCAGTAATATGCTTCATCGAGATATGGGATTCGTATTTGGTAAGTCCTAGTGCTTTTGCCGCGCGAGCCAAACAAGATTTCACTCGGTAGCCACCAGCGCCGCAAGCCAGAAGAAGACTGCCAAAATCTAATATCGCTGCCGCTTTTTCGGCAAGTGAATCAGATGCACCAAAATCTTTTTCCTTTGCTGCCACTTCCGCTGCCATGCATCACTCCGCTTCAAATTTCTTAAATACTCAGCTCATACGTAAAGCTCATACGTAAAGATACTATCTATTATTAAAAACTGCTGACAAATTTTCCCTTAGCTTGTCTAGTTTATTACTGCTTATACGCCGTCCACAGCAGAGTGTGATACGGAAGTCTAATTATTCCTTCCGTAAAATCTATCCCCAGCTCCTCACAGATATACCAACGCAAATTTTCGCGCATTTTCTGCCGATTTTCTGCACTAGATTTAATCCACGAAGAACGAGTGGTGCCGAGAGCAAAGAGTTCTGGCACTTCTAGAGTATCTATCCAATAGCTGCGCTCCAGCTGCGGAGAAGAAAAATCTTTTCCTAGTTTAGGCGGTTTATCGAAACGGTGTACATCCCCGGAACGCATAATTCGCGAAAGCTGCAATACCCACGGTATAGAGACGTCGAATTGGTTATAAATTATCGCCACTGCGCCACCGGGAGTTAGAATTCGTGCCGCCTCTTGGGCCGTTTTTTCTGCATCTAACCAATGCCAGCACTGAGCGTAAGTGAGAAGGGAAAAAGTGGCGGGCGCAAATCCCGTATTTTCGGCGGTAGCGGAAATTAAGCGCGAAGCAGGAAAATCCGGAAGTTCCTGCCGGAAAATTTCCCGGAATTCTTTAGCTGGCTCTACCGCCCAGACGGAATCGCTTACCTGGCAAAGTTGCGCAGTGAGTTTCCCAGTACCCGCACCTATATCTGCCACTGGCGTATGTGAACTGAGCGGCAGCTGGGAAATAATATCTGCTGGATAGCTAGGGCGTACATCGCGATAGGCAGCAGCACCGCCGCCTATCTGTAAAAAAGGATTCTGTACTTCCGCTTTCACTACTTTATTTTCTTTTGGGTGTGGGAACGGGGCTCC
>NZ_CAMXYE010000119.1 GCF_947253055.1 uncultured Arcanobacterium sp.
TGGGCACGCCCGATTATTTGTGCCACTTTAGCTAGGTGAGCAAAATCTTCTGGAGCTACATCGCTATATTTATCTATCGCTTGGCGTGGAACTACTAATACGTGCCCCGGCGTCACCGGTTCAATCGTGGCAAAAGCTACGCAGATATCATCTTCCCATACGAAACGGCCGGGAAATTTTCCACAAATAATTTTTTGAAAAACGCTCATGCTCTAAGTCTAAATCTAAAAAATTTAGAATGTGGGGTGAAATACCGGCGTGAAGTAGGCGGCAAAGCAAAATATCTGGGTATATTCCAATTTTCTCTGCGCTACTATGGGGGAGATAGATAAACATCTAGAGGAGAAACTATGAGTAGTGAAGCAGCAGTGCTCCCATATCGCTATACGGCAGAACTCGCCAATAAGATAGAAGCTAAATGGCAAGAGCGCTGGGAAAAAGAGGAAACTTTTAATGCTCCTAATCCGGTAGGTGATTTAGCCACTTCCGGAGAGCTGCCGGAGGAATCTTTTTATCTACTAGATATGTTTCCTTATCCTTCTGGAAAAGGCTTACACGTAGGCCATCCGCTAGGTTTTATCGCTACAGATACCATTGCTCGCTATCAGCGGATGCAGGGGAAGAACGTCCTCTATACGATGGGCTACGACGCCTTTGGATTGCCGGCGGAGCAATATGCAGTACAGACGGGGCAGCATCCGCGGATAACTACCGAAGAAAACATTAAGAATATGCGCCGGCAGTTGCGCCGTCTCGGGCTTTCGCATGAAAAGCGCCGTTCTTTTGCTACAACTGATGTGGATTATATGCGCTGGACGCAGTGGATTTTCTTGCAAATTTTTAATTCTTGGTACGATCCAGAAGCGCCGGGCAGAAAAGCCGGGACGCGCGGGCGGGCTCGGCCGATTTCGGAACTAATTGCGGGCTATAAAGATGGCTCTATTCCCACTCCCGACGGGCGCCCCTGGGCGGAGCTGGATAAAGCCGAGCAAGAGCAAGCCGTAAACTCGCGCCGTCTCGCCTATATTGATTTTGCCCCAGTGAATTGGTGCCCCGGACTAGGTACCGTATTGGCAAATGAAGAAGTGACAGCAGAAGGGCGCTCTGAACGCGGCAATTATCCGGTATTCAAGCGCAATCTGCGGCAGTGGATGATGCGTATTACTGAATATGCAGATCGTTTGGCAATGGATCTGGATATGGTGGATTGGCCGGAAAAAGTGCGGCTTATGCAGCGCAACTGGATTGGGAAATCGATTGGAGCAGAAGTAGCTTTCGTGCTGCAGCATGCCGCTGGCTCCGAGACCTTGCGCGTATTTACTACTCGCCCAGATACCCTTTTTGGAGCTACTTTTATGGTAGTTTCTCCCGAGCATCCGCTTTTGCAAGAAGCTGAGAATATCCCAGCTAATTGGCCAGCAGGTACCCGTACTCCGTGGACTGGTGGCTATAGCAATCCGCAAGCAGCTGTGCATGCCTATCAGCAGCAGGCGGCCCGTAAATCCGATATGGATCGCAGCGCCCTCGATAAAGAAAAGACCGGCGTATTCACTGGTCTATACGCTACGAATCCGGTGAATGGGAAAGATATTCCCGTATTCACCGCAGACTATGTGATGATGGGCTATGGTACCGGCGCAATTATGGCGGTGCCTGCACATGATCAGCGCGATTTCGATTTCGCGAAGAAATTTGATCTCGATATTATCCCAACTATGCAGGCTCCGGCGGATTTTGACGGCGAAAGTGCCTGGGTGGAAGATGGAGTAATAATCAATTCGGCCAATGCCGATATTTCTCTAAACGGTCTGGGAATTAGCGAGGGGAAGAAGCTAATTACAGACTGGATGGAAAAGCAAGGCTGCGGAAAAGAAAGTATTTCTTATCGCTTGCGGGATTGGCTTTTCAGCCGGCAACGCTACTGGGGAGAGCCTTTCCCGATAGTTTATGACGCAGATGGGAATGTGCACGCTCTGCCGGAGCAAATGCTACCGATAGAACTTCCCGATATTCCAGATTATTCTCCGCGCTCCTATGATCCGGATGACGCCGATTCACAGCCCGAACCGCCTTTAGGGAGATTGAAAGATTGGGTGCGGGTGCGCCTTGACCTGGGAGACGGTGAAAAAGAGTATTTCCGCGATACCAATACCATGCCGAACTGGGCTGGTTCTTGTTGGTATGAATTGCGCTATCTAGATCCACACAACCACCAAGAATTTGTGGCAAGTGAAAATGAAGCCTACTGGATGGGGCCAAAAGCTGGAAAAGAATCCGGTGGCACTGATCTCTATGTGGGAGGAGTGGAGCATGCCGTCTTGCATCTACTCTATGCGCGTTTCTGGCATAAAGTGCTTTACGATTTAGGGTACGTAAGTTCTTGTGAACCTTTCCATAAGTTGTTTAATCAAGGCTATGTGCAGGCTTATGCCTATACCGATAGTCGCGGCCAATACGTGCCGGCTGATGAAGTGGAAGAGCAAATGCCTGCCGATGGGGAAGGCGAGCCCACATT